>NZ_JBHSQV010000187.1:0-189120 GCF_042658665.1 Marinicrinis lubricantis | reverse complement strand
GAGTTCACCTCATCTCAATTGGTTGGTTTAGTCGCTTAACCTATTCGAGATTTGGGGAGGTACTCCTTTTTCTATGTCTAAAAAAGTCAGTCATATCAAGGCATGAGATTTATGAAATTGATTCATACAGTATTATTTTTTGCATTTTGTGAAAAAATGCGCTGTAAAAATAATGTCAATGGACGGGAGATGGATTTATCATCTATATAAGGATGGAAAGATGAAGTTGAAATTTCATCTGCCAGTAGTTGACGCCTAGGCCTCCCAAAAGGCATAATAGTTAGAAAATCTGAAATTTGAAAGGAAATCATCATGGGCATTGACGATTTGATGGATAGGGCAAGTACGTACATGAAGCCTGAAGAATTGCAATCGATTCGACAAGCTTATGAATTTGCCGACAAAGCCCATCAAGGACAAGTTAGGAAGTCCGGCGAACCTTATATTCTGCACCCATTAGCAGTGGCTGAAATATTAGTCAATATGCAAATGGATGTGACATCGATTATTGCTGCTCTGCTGCATGATGTCGTCGAAGATACTACGGTCTCTCTTGATGTCGTGCGTGAATATTTTGGAGATACGTGCGCAATGCTGGTGGACGGCTTGACCAAGCTGGAAAAAATCCGGTTTAAGACCCGTGAAGAGCATCAGAATGAAAATTACCGGAAAATGTTTGTCGCTATGGCGCAGGATATTCGGGTGATTCTCATTAAGCTGGCCGATCGTCTCCACAATATGCGTACGTTGAAATATCAGTCGGAAGAAAGCCAACGACGGATTGCCCGTGAAACATTGGAGATCTTTTGTCCCATTGCCCATCGGCTCGGAATATCTGCCATCAAATGGGAGATGGAGGATATTGCGCTGCGATATTTAAACCCTCAGCAATATTATCGGGTTGCTAATTTAATGAAGAAAAAACGCGCGGAACGGGAACAATACATTTCCAACGTGATCGACAACATTTCGCAGAAGCTGAGCGAGATGGGTGTTAAAGCGGATATATCCGGCAGACCCAAGCATATCTATAGTATCTATAACAAAATGGTAACCCAAAATAAACAATTTAATGAGATTTACGATTTGCTTGCGATCCGGGTCATCGTAGACAACATTAAAGATTGTTATGCCACATTAGGGATTATTCATACATTGTGGAAGCCGATGCCGGGCCGTTTCAAGGATTACATTGCGATGCCGAAGCCTAACATGTACCAGTCGCTTCATACGACCGTGATCGGACCGAATGGCGAACCGCTGGAGGTGCAAATTCGTACTTGGGAAATGCATCGGACGAGCGAGTTTGGTGTGGCTGCGCATTGGGCCTATAAAGAGAATGAACAAAATCCAGGAGATACGTTTGAAAGGTTCCGGTTTTTCCGAGAAATTATGGAGCTGCAGAAGGAAGCGAGCGATGCAGCGGAATTTGTAGAATCGCTGAAGATGGATTTCTTTTCCGATTTAGTGTTCGTGTTTACACCGAAAGGCGAAGTGTTCGAGCTCCCGGCGGGATCCGTGCCGCTTGATTTTGCATATCGCATTCATACAGAGGTCGGTAATCGTACCATCGGCGCAAAGGTGAACGGCCGTATCGTTCCTTTGGATCATCGCTTAAAGACGGGAGATATCGTTGAAATACTAACCTCGAAGCACTCTTACGGACCAAGTCAGGATTGGCTCAAGATCGTGCAGTCCTCTCATGCCAAGTCTAAAATCAAGCAGTGGTTTAAAAAGGAGAAGCGTGAGGAAAACGTCGAAAAAGGCAGAGATGCCGTTGAACGGGAAATTCGACGTTTGGGTCTGGAGCCTCACCTGCTCATGACGGAAGACAAGCTGCTTGAGGTTGCCAAGAAGTTCAACTTCCAAGACGAGGAAGACATGTTCTCGGCTGTAGGCTTTGGCGGCATTACCGCCGCACAGATTTGTACACGGCTGACCGAAAAGCTGCGTAAGGAGCAGGAAGAGGCTCAACTGATCGAGCTTTCGTCCCAAGTGAAGGAGATGAAGCCGGCGCAGCCGAAGAAGTCGAGACCTACGCATGGTGTTCGTGTCAAAGGCGTGGACAATTTGCTGGTGCGATTCGCACGCTGCTGCAGTCCAGTTCCCGGTGACGAAATTATCGGATACATTACGCGTGGACGGGGAGTTTCAATTCATCGCGCGGATTGTTCAAATATATCGATCGGCGGCGGAGAAGAGGAAACGGAACGCTTGATTGAGGTGGAATGGGTCGGCAGCATCGAAGCGAACTACAATGTGGAGATCGAAATTACGGGGCATGACCGCAAAGGTCTGCTGAACGAAGTGCTGCAGGTCGTCTCGGAGTCGAAAACCGTTATTTCGGCGGTAACTGGACGATCGGATAAAAACAAGGTTGCTCAAATTCATATGACCTTATTGATTCGCAATAAGGATCATCTGTATTCGGTCGTGGAGAAAATTAAGAGAGTTCAGGATGTCTATTCCGTACAGCGGATTATGCAGCAATAACCTTAGAAAAGATAGATGACATTCATGATTTCGAGTTTAAAGGAGATTGCAATGAAGGTTATCATTCAACGAAGTAAAGAGGCAAAAGTTACGGTGGACGGGGACATTGTTGGACAAATCCGACAAGGCCTCGTCCTTCTTGTCGGTATCGCGCACGAGGATACAGAAGCGGAAGCGAAGCTTCTTGCGGATAAAATCGTGAACCTTCGTATTTTTGAGGACGAAGAGGGTAAGATGAATCTTTCGCTTCTCGATCATGGCGGTGACATTCTTTCCGTTTCCCAGTTTACCTTGTATGGTGATTGCAGGAAGGGCAGAAGACCGAATTTCATGAAAGCCGCAAAGCCAGATCATGCACGTATGCTGTACGAGCGATTTAACGAGCTGCTGCGGGAGTCGGGGACCCATGTCGAGACAGGTAGGTTTGGCGCCATGATGGACGTCCAGTTGACGAATTGGGGCCCTGTGACGTTCATTTTGGACAGCGGGGAGCTGGCATAGTACTTAACATCATCGAAACAATCACTTCCATCATCTACGATGGAAGTTATTTTTTTGTTTAGCGCGGAGACACTAGACAGTAATATAAGTCAAAAGGAGTCTTCGCATGCACATTTCAAATAAACAGGAATCCGCCTACTTGTCAGCCAGATCATGGACCGTCGATTGGAAACAAATGACGCAATCGGTACAAGCCGATGCGAAGCAGCAGCAGATCAGCGGTCTCGGTTCCGAACCTCCATCATTCCGATCTCCTTCCACCAGGGGATAGGTGATAGCCGTTCTTCTATACAAAATCAGCGGAAGTGAGTATAATGGAACGGTTAAAACCAGTATAGAAAGGCCGGTATAACCAATGACGATGATTCATGTCACGGGGGCAGCGCCATCCGATCATTTAAATATAGAGCATATTATTGGACTTTTTTTTGAGGAACCGCTTATTTCGTTTGAGAACGGAAAAAAGGTGGAGGTACCGTCTTCGGAGCAGCCGATTCATATCGATGTGAAGATAACCGGGGAGCAGCGGATCCATGCCGTCACCAGGCTGACAGATGCTGCTGCCGGGGCAGTATATACCGGTGAGCAGGAGCGTGAGGCAGAAGGAGCTTCGAACTCAAAAGAATGGAGGAAGCAGGCTAAGCAAGTGCTTCACTTCTCCATCCTGCAAGCGTTGGAGCAGTATACCGGATTGATTCAGCCATGGGGGATCTTAACGGGCGTTAGACCGACCAAGCTGATGCACAATGAGTTGAAGGCAGGCTCTACTCCGGAATTGGCTCTTATGCGGCTGAAGGAAAGGTATGGCATTCAGGAAGAGAAGATTCAGCTCATGCAGCGAATCGTGGACAGGCAGCTGGAAGCGATTCCTGATCTATATCAGCTTCGGCAGGAAGTAAGCGTCTATATCGGGATTCCTTTTTGTCCGACCAAGTGCGCCTACTGTACATTTCCGGCATATGCCATTAACGGTCGTCAAGGCTCCGTCGATTCTTTCCTCGGCGGCCTGCATTATGAAATGGATCAAATCGGGAATTGGCTGAAACGAAACGGTGTGAACGTAACCACGGTTTATTTTGGCGGAGGAACACCGACGAGCATCACCGCGGAAGAAATGGATATGCTGTATGATCGCCTCTTCCAGTCTTTTCCGAATCCCGAGCGAATTCGAGAGATTACTGTCGAAGCGGGACGTCCGGATACAATTACGCCGGAAAAGCTGGAAGTGCTGAAAAAATGGGGAATACACCGGATCAGCATCAATCCGCAATCGTATATTCAAGAGACGCTAAAGGCGATTGGACGTCATCATACGGTACAGGAGACGATTGATAAATTTCATCTCGCCAGATCCATGGGCATGGACAATATTAATATGGATTTAATTATTGGACTTCCTGGGGAAGGAATGGAACAGTTTGAGCACACGCTTCGTGAAACGGAAAAGCTGATGCCTGAATCTTTGACCGTGCATACGTTGTCTTTCAAGCGTGCTTCAGAGATGACACAAAATAAAGCCAAATACAAGGTTGCGGATCGTGAAGAAGTCAGCCGAATGATGCGGGCTGCGTCAGATTGGACCGACGCTCATGGTTACGACCCGTATTACCTATACCGACAAAAAAATATTCTCGGCAATTTGGAGAATGTGGGCTATTGCTTGCCGGGCATGGAAAGCATGTACAATATCATCATTATGGAGGAAGTTCAATCGATTATTGGTCTAGGCTGCGGTGCTTCCACGAAATGGGTACATCCGAAGACGGGGCAAATTACGCGTTATGCCAATCCGAAGGAGCCGAAGGCGTATAACGACCATTTTGAAAAATATACGCACGATAAGCTGGACACTCTGGAAGAACTGTTCGCCAAACAGCATGCATAAGTTTATGTTACTTTACAGATGCTGGAGCGGGAAATGAAACGCTTTATTTTTTGTAATACTCTTGTAACCTTTCTTTCATCTTATATTAATAATCCATGCCTATAATAATACTCGACCCCCTTTTTTAAATATACATTTCTTTGATAAAGCCTGCAGACACGTGCTGCAGGCCTCTTTCTTTTTATAGGGATTGCTTTCATAATAGGATGTAATATTCCTTGAAGGAGGTAACGATCTTGGAGGTACATATACGCAATTTGAAGTATGAAGAGTTGGATGCGGCATCGGAATTGTCTTCATTTGCTTTTCAGATGGACTTGAATCCTGCCGTATTGTCCAGCCGCAGACTCGGGCAGCAAGCAAACTTGGATCAAGTCTGGGGAGCTTTCGATGAGGAAGAAAGGTTGCTGGCAAAGCTGCATTTGCTGCCTTTTCACATTCGTATCGGCGGCAGGCTTATACCGATGGGCGGGATTGCCGGCGTTGCCACATGGCCCGAATATCGAAGACAGGGTCTTGTTGCGGGGCTGCTTCGACATAGTCTGGAGAGGATGAGATCCGAAGGCATAACGATATCGATGCTGCATCCGTTCTCCTTCGCGTTTTATAGACGATACGGATGGGAAACATTCGTGGAGTATAAGCGATATACACTGGATATGAAGCAGGTTCCTAAACGGAGCTTGGATACGGCAATGAAAATTCGAAGAATCCCAGGCAAGCAAAGGGCATGGCAGCTCATGGATGAAGTGTACCGTACTTTCAGTATGCAGTATAACGGTATGCTGGATCGTACGGAGGAGTGGTGGATCAGCCGCGTTATATCAGATGATTTGCAGCTGTATGTTGTGGAAAACACGGAGAAGGATATGGCGGAAGGATATATGATGTATCGTGTGAAGGATAAGAAAATGCACATTGAAGAACTAATATATGTTTCTGAAAAGGCGCGTCAAGCGCTGTGGAATTTGATTGGCAATCACGATTCGATGGCACGGGAACTGACGCTTCAGGCTCCAGCAGATGATGATTTGACGTATGTGCTGGACGATCCCCGTATAGGGCAGGAGATTGTGCCTTACTTTATGGCAAGAATTGTGGAGGTGAAGGGCTTTATTGAGGCCTATCCTTTTGCAAGAGGAGAAGAAATCGCCTTCAGCCTTCATGTGACGGATCAGCACGCCCCGTGGAACGACGGCGGGTTCCACATTCGGATAGATGAAGACGGCAGAGCGTCCGTAAACAAGCTGGATGTTTTAGAGCAGGCCGAAGGTCGGCAATCCATAGCGTGCAGCATTCAGCATTTAACTGCGTGGCTGCTTGGGTATACGTCCGATGAACGGCTTCTGAGGAAAGAATGCATCTCTGGAGATTCGGAGACGATCGCTCGTTTCTCTAATCGGTTAACCGGCTTGACAACCTATTTTCCTGATTTCTTTTAAACCGAATGATAATGATGGGTTGAATCAAGCGAGGAATGAGATGTCGCTGCAATTTTGCAGTCTTGACTTTAAAATAGGGTCGTATTAAAATCATGAATAAATGTCGAAACTAAAGCAAAGTCGAAATACGTAAGATTCTATGACGGGACAAAGTAGCTCGTATCACCCGCACGCAGAGAGGAATGCCGTTGGCTGAAAGCATTCTTGTGAGGAGCAAGCGAAAAGACTTCCCCGAGAACCTTCGGTGAACGGATATATATCCTATTAGCCGCAGGCGCGATGCGGGCGTTAAACGTAAAGAGTGTAGAGAACATTGTCATGATTTCTCTAAATTTGGGTGGTACCACGGGAGCAACATCTCTCGTCCCTGCTTCAGGCAGGGGCGGGAGATTTTTTTATACCCTCAAGCTCATCTTTCGCAGTATTTCGAAATCGACCACTTACCATGAAACAAAGGAGGTTAGCTGATGAGTATTCAAAAACCAAAAGGCACACAGGATTTTTTGCCTGGCATCGTTGAGCAGTGGCAGCGCTTTGAACAAAAAGCACGGGAGATCTGTGCTCGGTTTCATTATAAGGAAATTCGCACGCCTGTCTTTGAAAGCACCGAGCTGTTTTTACGCGGAGTCGGGGAGACGACCGATGTCGTTTCGAAAGAAATGTATACGTTCGAAGATAAAGGAAAGCGCAGCATGACCCTGCGCCCTGAAGGAACGGCAGGCGTCGTTCGTGCCTATGTGGAAAACAAGCTGTATGGGGAACCGGATATCAGCAAATTATTTTACATCGGTCCGATGTTCCGTTACGAGCAGCCTCAAGCTGGAAGATACCGTCAATTTCACCAGTTTGGTATTGAGGCTTTTGGCTCGGATGATCCGGCATTGGACGCCGAAGTCATCGCCATGGGCTATGAAATTTACCGTGAGCTGGGCCTATCGAACGTACGTGTAGAGATCAATTCAGTAGGCAATCCAGAGAGCCGCGCGGTATATCGTGATAAGCTGCTTGGCTTCTTAGAACCTCTTAAGGATCAGCTCTGTAAAGATTGTTTAGCGCGAATGGACAAAAACCCGATGCGGGTGCTTGACTGCAAGGTCGATCAACATTTATTCGAGGATGCACCTTCTATTCTGGACAGCTTGGACGAGGAATGCACGAATCATTTTGAGGCTGTTCAGGACCATTTGACCCGTTTAGACATTCCATTCATCCTGAATCCGAAGCTGGTCAGAGGTCTTGATTACTACACGCATACCGCTTTCGAATTTAAGAGCGAAGGGATCGGGTCGATCGATACGATCGGCGGAGGCGGCCGCTACAATGGACTCGTCTCCCAGCTGGGAGGACCGGAGCAGCCAGGCATCGGCTTCGGCATCGGCATCGAGCGCGTACTGCTCGTTATGCAGAATCAAGGGATTGTACTGGATCCTCCGAATCCGCTCGATGTATATCTCATCAGCATGGGTGAGCAAGCGGAGAAGGAAGCCGTCAAGCTGCTGTATCAGCTGAGGGCTGCCGGGATCCGCGCGGATAAAGATTATACAAGCCGCAAAATGAAGGCGCAGCTGAAATCTGCAGACCGCTTTGGGGCGAGATTTGCAGCGATATTAGGCGAAGACGAGCTGGCGAAAGGCGAAATTGTGCTGAAGGATTTAGGTACAGGCGATCAGCAATCGGTCAGCTTGAACGATTGGATCAATCAATTAAAAGAAAAATGTGAAAGGGGAGTGTAATCACATGATGCTGAGAACACATCAATGTGGAACATTAACGGAACAGCAGGTTGGCGAGACCGTCGTACTGAACGGCTGGGTGCAGCGCCGAAGAGACTTGGGAGGCGTCCTTTTTATCGATTTGCGCGACCGGAGCGGAATGGTGCAGATCGTATTCAATCCGGAGTTTTCGAAGGAAGCTTTTGAGATAGCCGATAAATCGCGGAACGAGTACGTTCTTGCTGTGAAAGGAACAGTCGTTCATAGAGATCCTGAAACTTACAATGAAAATCTGCCAACGGGAACGATCGAGGTTCGCGTGACGGAGATCGAAGTGCTCAACGTTGCAAAGAATCCGCCATTTTTTATCGAAGACGGGATTGAAATCGATGAATCGATTCGCCTGAAGTATCGTTATTTGGACCTTCGCCGTCCAGAAATGCAGCGGACGCTTATGCTTCGTTCGAAGGCAGCAAAAATTTTCCGTGATTTCTTGGATAACCATGGATTTATCGATGTGGAGACACCGATTTTGACGAAGAGCACGCCGGAAGGGGCAAGGGACTATTTGGTGCCGAGCCGAGTTCATCCGGGTGAATTTTTCGCCCTGCCGCAATCTCCTCAGCTGTTCAAGCAGCTTTTGATGGTTGGCGGTTTGGAACGATATTATCAAATCGCGCGCTGCTTCCGCGATGAAGACCTCAGAGCGGACAGACAGCCGGAATTTACACAGGTAGACATTGAAACCTCGTTCATGTCGCAGGATCAGCTGCTGACTTTGATGGAAGAGCTTGTTGCGAAGCTGTTCAAGGAAACGATCGGCGTCGACATTCCAACTCCGTTCCAGCGACTGCCTTATTCCGAAGCGATGGGCAAATACGGCTCCGATAAGCCGGACCTTCGTTTTGGCCTAGAGCTGGTAGACCTGTCCGATCTCGTCGCAGACTCCGGTGTGAAAGTGTTCGCCAACGTCGTCAAGAGCGGAGGCCAGGTGAAGGCGATCAATGCGAAAGGCTGCGGCACTTGGAGCCGTAAAGAGATTGATGATTTGGGCGTATACGCTGCACGTTACGGCGCGAAGGGCTTGGCATGGATCCAAATGAAGGACGGAGAAATGAAGGGGCCGATTGTGAAATTTTTCAGCGAAGAGGAACTGGCTGGCTTGAAGGAACGGATGCAAGCGGAAGAAGGAGACCTGATTCTATTCTCCGCCGACAGCAAGAAGGTTGTCGCCGATGTGCTTGGTAATCTGCGGCTGAAAATCGGAAGAGATCTCGGACTGATCGACGATTCCGTCTATAAATTCGCATGGGTGGTAGATTTCCCGCTTCTCAGCTATGACGAAGAAGAGAAGCGCTATGTTGCAGAGCATCATCCGTTCACTAGACCGAAAGATGAGGATCTGGAATACTTCGACACGGATCCGCTGAAAATTCGGGCGCAGGCGTATGACCTCGTTCTGAACGGCTACGAAGTTGGCGGCGGCTCAATGCGTATTTTCCAAAGAGCGGTACAAGAGAAAATGTTTAATGCACTTGGCTTTACGATGGAGGAAGCACAGGACAAATTCGGATTCTTCCTTGACGCATTCGAATACGGCACCCCGCCGCACGGAGGTATCGCGTTCGGCTTCGACCGCCTGGTGATGCTGTTGTCGGGTACGACAAACCTGCGCGAGACGATTGCATTCCCTAAGACGGCAAGCGCTACGGACTTGATGTCCGACGCTCCGAATGAAGTAAGTCCGAAGCAGCTGAGAGAGCTGCACATTGATGTGACGTATAAGCCAGAGGCTAAACAAGCAAAAGAGCAAGCATAATAATTACGCATGCCGCCCTAGTTTAAGTCGGGCAAGTCATAGATGATCATAATTCAGTGCAGTACACAGTTATTCACAGGGGTAGCATGGCTTTCGCCATGGCCTCCCCTGTATGGCTGTGATCAGATCATACGGAGGTGGAAAACAGAATATGCTTCATCAGTTTTCTAGAACGGAGCTGGCTATCGGTACCGAAGGCTTGGAAAAGTTGAAAAACAGCACGGTTGCCGTGCTGGGTATCGGCGGCGTTGGCTCGATCGCAGCGGAAGCACTTGCGAGATCAGGGGTCGGCCGTATTATTATGATTGATAAAGATGTGGTCGACATTACGAATATCAATCGTCAAATCCACGCCTTGACTTCGACGATCGGACAGCAAAAAACCGAGCTTATGAAGGAGCGCATCGAGCTGATTAATCCGGAGTGCGATGCGATTACACTCAATATGTTTTACACGGACGAAACGTACGAGCGCCTGTTTAGGTACGATCTCGATTATGTCATTGACGCATCTGATACCGTTTCATACAAAATTCATTTGATCAAGCAGTGCCTTCAGCGCAAAATCCCGATCATCTCCAGTATGGGCGCCGCCAATAAAATGGACCCGACGAGGTTCCAAGTGGCCGATATATCCAAAACGTCGGTTGATCCGATCGCTCGGGTGATTCGCCAAAAGCTGCGGAAGGAAGGGATTAAGAAAGGGGTTAAGGTCGTCTTCTCGACGGAAGAACCCGTGAAGCCTAGAGAAGATATCACCAAACGGATTGTTCCGGAAAATGCGCCCGAAATACGCAAGGCACAGCAGCCTCCCGCGAGCAATTCGTTTGTTCCTCCGGTCGCTGGTCTTATTATGGTCAGTGTCGTTGTAAAAGAGCTTTTGGAAGCCAAAGAGCGGGTGTAAAGAATGGACCTATTTTCATACGAAGAGGAAGAAAACCCGGTTGTCCGTCATCAGCTTTTGGCCGATCGTATGCGTCCGGAAACATTAGAAGAATACATTGGACAAGAGCACTTGCTGGCGCCTGGCAAGCTGCTTCGCCGGATGATTGAAAGCGACCAGGTCACTTCACTGCTTTTATATGGTCCTCCTGGTTGTGGAAAGACAACGCTGGCACATATTATCTCCCGCCGTACGGAAGCACAGTTCGTTCGATTAAACGCTGTCGATGCTTCAGTCAAGGATGTCCGCGAAGTGATTGAGCAGGCGAAGGATTATCAGAGCCTGTACGGTAAAAGAACGATTTTATTTTTAGATGAGGTGCATCGCTTCAATTCCGCCCGTCAAGATTCTCTTCTGCCGGCCGTGGAAAAGGGGATCATTATTCTCATCGGCGCAACGACGGAGAATCCGTATCATCATGTGAACGGAGCGCTTTTGTCACGGTCAACCTTGTTTCAGCTTGAGCCTTTAACCAAAGAGCATGCCTATGAAGCGATGAAGCGTGCGTTAAAGGATGAACGCAAGGGGCTTGGTAAATTGCCGATTGCTGTAGACGAGGAAGCACTGGAGCATATTGCGAGGGTGGCCAACGGTGATATTCGCAGAGCGCTAACGGCATTGGAGCTCGCGGCGATGACTTCCTCGCCCCGTGCGGACGGTACAGTACGTATTACACTGCAGGCGGCGGAAGAATCGATTCGCAGGCCGAATACGAAGGCGGATCCTTCCACGCAGTACGATGTGCTTTCGGCGTTTCATAAAAGCATTCGCGGCTCCAGCGATGCAGCGCTGCTGTGGTTCCTGTACGCTGTGGAGAAGCTGGGCATGGATCCGATGACGTTCATACGGCGCTTGACCGTTGCCTGCAGCGAGGACATTGGTTTAGCGAACCCGCAAGCTATGCTGCAGGCGGTCAATGCGATGCAGGCTTATCATCAAATCGGCTGGCCTGAAGCCAAGTATATTGTCGCCCAGGCGATCTTGTTCGCCGTGGAAAGTCCGAAATCAAACAGCGTTGCGCTGGCGATCGGCAAAGCGACGCACGCGATCGATCAGGCAGGCACGCTGGAGGTTCCGCTTCATCTGCGTGACGCCCATTATAAAGGGGCGGAGAAGCTGGGACACGTCGGGTATAAATATCCGCATGATTACCCAAATCATTATGTAGAACAGCAGTATATGCCGGATCCGCTCAAGCGCTTGACCTTGTACGAAGCAAGCGATCAGGGGATGGAGGAAAGAATTCGAACCAACCAACACCGGCGAAAGAAGACATAAGATCAAACAAAAACGTCCTCTCCTGTCATCAGGCCGAGGACGTTCGTTTTTGGCATTTGTTATTTTTGGTACGTTTGATCAATGGTACCTGCGCCGAGACATTCTTCTCCGTTGTAGAAGACAACGGCTTGTCCAGGTGTCACTGCTTTTTGCGGTTGGTCGTAGACAACCTCGACTGTGCCATCTTCCCGAGGGATGACGGTCACGCTTTGATCAGGCTGACGGTAACGGAATTTGGCTGTGCATTTGAACGGCTCTTCAGGAGCCTTTTCCTGCAGCCAGCATACATCCGACGCATAAAGTCCATGAGAGAATAGCTCCGGATGGTCTCCGCCTTGTACGACGTATAAAATATTGTTTGCTAAATCCTTTTTAGCTACAAACCATGGTTCGCCAGTGCCTGAACCGCCGATTCCCAATCCTTGGCGTTGTCCAAGCGTATAGTACATAAGGCCGTCATGCGTTCCTTTCACTTCTCCGTCAAGCGTTCGGATTTCTCCGGGACGTGCCGGCAAGTATTGACTTAAGAATTCTCTGAAATTCCGCTCGCCGATGAAGCATACGCCCGTGCTGTCTTTTTTCTTCGCAGTGGCCAGACCGGCTTCGGACGCGATTTCGCGTACCTGCTTCTTCGGTAAGTGGCCGATAGGAAACATCGCCTTCGACAGCTGGTATTGATTAAGCTTGCTGAGGAAGTAAGTTTGGTCTTTGTTTTGGTCCACTCCGCGCAGCAGGCGGTATACGCCGTTATCATCGATGACTCTGGCATAATGACCTGTAGCGATATAGTCTGCACCGAGTTCTAGTGCTTTTTCCAAAAACTCACCAAATTTGATTTCCCGGTTGCACATGACGTCCGGATTAGGTGTGCGGCCTTTTCGATATTCATCCAGGAAATAATCGAACACCTTTTCCCCGTATTCTTTTTCGAAATTGACCGTATAATAGGGAATCCCGATTTGATCGCAGACGCGGCGAACATCTTCCGCATCCTCCTCTGCCGTGCAGTGGCCGAATTCGTCGGTATCATCCCAGTTTTTCATGAAAATACCGATGACGTCATACCCTTGCTGCTTTAGGAGCAATGCCGTAACAGAAGAATCGACGCCGCCGGACATTCCGACGACAACGCGTATATGTGAATGGTCTTTCGTTTCCATCTGAAAGTTCCTTTCTGTATAAAAATGAAGGTGCGTGATGCACTCTTTAATATCTCACCTGCCGCAAAGGAATACTACCGCTTAAAGCGGATCGTTAAAGCGAATGAAGGAGTTTGCTGTGCAAACTTGGGAGATGGCTCATCCTTTACAGTTTGGATAGACGTTTTTCTTATTATAGCAGTTTAACACATCTCGAGAAAATTGCGAAAGATGAGCGGAATGCGCATTTTTTTACCACATCGAAAAGTTCAACTCATGAAAGAATAAAGGGTTAAACTTTTCTATTGGCGATAAAAATACATTAAAACGAGGTCGTACCTCTCTGCAAGAGTTCGATAGAAGTTTTTCTCACCTTTTCCGAGTGTTCTATGTTAACATATAAAAATAGTGGGATATAGGAAACAAGTCCCCATTAGGAATAAATTTATGATAGAAGAGGTGCCGGTTTGAAAATATCGACGAAGGGACGTTACGGATTAACGATTATGATGGAGCTTGCTGCCAATTACGGAGAAGGCCCCACTTCATTAAAAAGCATTGCCGAGAAGCATCAGCTGTCCGAGCATTATTTGGAGCAGTTGATTGCCCCGCTTAGAAATTCGGGCATGGTGAAAAGTATTCGCGGCGCATACGGCGGCTATATACTTTCCAAGCTTCCGGACGAAATCACGGCTGGAGATATTATCCGAGTGCTGGAAGGTCCGATCAGCCCTGTGGACTTCACAGAGGAAGATGATCCTGCCAAGCGCGACCTATGGATAAGGATTCGAGACAGCATTGCCCAAGTTTTGGATTCGACGACGCTCGCTCATCTGATTCAATATCAAGATAATGGGGAAAATAGCGACTATATGTTTTATATTTAATACTCGAATATATACTTGCTCTGAAGCGGAGAAATGAATCATGGAACGTATTTACTTAGATCATGCCGCCACAACCCCTCTAAGACCAGAGGTCATAGAAGCGATGCTGCCGTATTTTTCACAAAATTACGGGAATGCTTCCAGTCTGCATCATTTTGGCAGAGAAGCAAGAAATGCATTGAATCGGGCAAGGGATCTTGCCGCGGAGCTTCTATCTTGCAAGCCGGCTGAGCTGATCTTTACTAGCGGCGGGACGGAAAGCGACAACTTAGCGATTATCGGCAGCATGTTCGCACAATTTCCCGCCAAAAAGCATGTGATCACATCGAAAACAGAGCACCACGCTGTGCTGGGTGCTTGCTCATATTTGGAAAAGCAGGGCTTTGACATTACGTACTTGAATGTAGATTCGAACGGACTGCTGAGCCTGGGTGAACTGGAGCGATCGATTAGACCGGATACGGGCCTCATCTCCGTGATGTACGGCAACAACGAGACGGGTGTCCTGCAGCCTATCGAACAGATCGGGGAGATCGCAAGATCGCACGGTATCCTGTTTCACGTTGATGCGGTACAAGCCTTAGGTTCGATTCGTATAGACCTTTCATCTCTTCCGGTTGATTTTATGAGCTTTTCTGCTCACAAAATCAATGGGCCTAAAGGGAACGGCCTCCTATACGCCGCTGCGAAAGCACCGCTTACACCGCATTTGCACGGAGGTCAGCAGGAGAGGAAACGTAGAGGCGGAACGGAAAATGTGCCGGGAATTGTCGGTTTTGCAAAAGCGCTCGAATTAGCAGTAGAAAATGTGGAACAAAAGCAACGAACGATGCAGCAAATTCGTCTAACCTTTGTGGACCAATTGAAGAAGAAACTTGGGGAAGACAACGTCGTGCTTAATGGCCACCCTGAGCTTAGACTGCCTCACATTGCAAACATCAGCTTCATCGGCACACAGACAGAGACTATGCTGATGAGTCTGGACCTTGCTGGTATTGCAGCATCCAGTGGTTCCGCGTGTACATCCGGGTCGCTGGAAATCTCCCATGTGTTAAAATCGATGGAACTGGCGGATAATATTACGGCTTCTGCTGTACGCTTTAGCTTCGGCTGGGGAATAGAAATAGAAACGATCGACACAGCCGTAAAAAAAATTGCAACCACGGTCGAAAGAATACGTAAAACACATTAGAAGGAGGCTGTCCCGCTTGCTTCATTCGCAGCAAATCATAGGCCTGCCGGTCTTAGATATAGAGACGGGTAAAGAGTGTGGACACTGTAACGATATACTGATTTCACGGAATTGGTCGGCTGCAGGAATATTGCTCGATGTTAAGCGTTGGTTTGCATCGCCGAGATTTGTTGGTTGGGAAGATATTATCAGCGTAGGGGATGACGCCATAACCATTCCCAGCGTGGCTGTCCTTCAAGAGCTAGATAAGAAGGCAGAGGATTGGTTTGAATTGAAAAGCTTGCACGGCAGAGAAATGTTTACAATACACGGTCATCGAATCGGGGCAATCGAGAATGTGTATTTTCCCGAAAATATGGGAAGGAATATATTAGGGTTCGAATTAACGGACGGTTTTCTTACCGATATTCAAGAGGGACGACATTGGATCCCATTACCGGACAAAATTACGCTAGGGGAAGATGCGGTGATCGTCCCCGTATCGGCTGAGCAGCTCATAGAGAAAATCGTTGCAACGTAGGTCCAAGCAGTTGGACCTGGAGGATTATAGTAGGATAGGGTGAGAAAGATGCTGCGATGTCCAAATTGCAATTCCAAAGATATCGGAAAAATCGGTTCCCATCAGTTTTACTGCTGGGGATGCTTTATTGAACTGACCGTGAACGGCGACAAAATGTCGGTTTATCAGGTTGAAGAGGATGGGACGTTAAGCTCCCTCGATGATTTGTTCTTCGAGGAGGAAATGTCTCAGCTACACGTTTCGCCGTAGCGGACGGGGACATGACTTTAAAATCACTTAAGCTCTGCAAGGAGCTTAGGTGATTTTTTTGTTATAGTCCGATATGCGGCAGACTTCACCTTCTCTGCTTATTTATGGAGTAAGATGTCCAAGCAGTACATATACTGTAAAGAGCTTGCTTTTGAAGTGATTGGCGGGTGTACAGGGGGAATAGCATGGACAAATGGTTAAACCACAAAGGACTGCTGCTTCTTTTATATACTTTGATTACCGTATTGATTATTTTTTTTGTCCAACAAATTACACCGTTTCTAGGCTGGCTGTTTGGTTTTTTGAAGGCAGTGCTGGCACCATTCTTAATCGCGGTCATTATCTCGTACTTACTTAATCCGGTGGTCAGTCTGCTAAGCGAGAGGAAGGTTCCTAGAACGGTTGCCATTCTCGTCATTTACGCATTGTTTATCGGGTCTGTTACAGTGATTATGATGAATATTATTCCTATGTTTATTGCCCAATTAAAGGAGCTTAATGAGCATTTACCGGAGATGACGGCACAGACACAAAAGATGCTGCAGGCCGTTTACGAAAACCGCAATTTACCGGATTCGATAAAGGAAGGCTTGCAGACCTCGCTGTACAATTTGGAGAAATCGATCAGCGGCCAAATTTCCCGGTTTCTTAACCGTTTAGGGAGCACGATTAACACACTGCTGATTGCTTTTATCATTCCTTTTTTGGCCTTCTACATGCTGAAGGACTTTAAGCTGCTCGAGCGTACCGCATTGACGATTGTCCCTCGCAACAAACGGAAAGGAGTCGTTCGGCTGCTGGTTGAGATTGACCGTGCACTAGGCAGCTATGTTCGCGGGCAAATGATTGTCTGCGCCGTCGTTGGCGTGCTGGCCTACATCGGCTACTGGTTGATCGGCATGCCGTATCCGCTCTTGTTCGCAGGCATTGTTGCTGTGTTTAACATTGTTCCATATCTAGGCCCCTATTTAGGGGCGGCTCCTGCCATCGTTATGGCGGCAACGGTCTCGCTCAGAATGGTCATAATGGTTGCCATCGTCAATACCGTCTGTCAAGTGCTGGAGGGGAACGTGATATCACCGCAAATCGTCGGGAAAACCCTGCACATGCATCCGCTGACGATCATTTTCGTTTTGCTGGTAGGCGGGGAATTGGCTGGTATACTCGGCATGATTTTGGCGGTGCCATTATTTGCTGCGCTGAAGGTTGTCGTTCATCATTTGTTCGTTTATTATGTACGGCGAAATCCGCGTAATCCTTGACCTTCTGCGATCTTCATTTCTTGACAGGACAAAAAGGAGTCGATATAATTTTGAATGATATGGAAACTGATTGTTTTCAAGAGATTACGGTTCGCAGGCGAGGCTCCTTTAAGGAGCCTTTCTTTCCACATAGAACTTTTATAAGCTCGGTAGAAAACACTGACCCGTTACGCCGGGGAAGTGCGGCCTGTGTTTTGATGAGAATATTGTTCGTCCATTGAAAATGAAATCAATTTCAATGTGGTAATAGAAGACGTATGCAGCTTGGAGGAAGAATGAATGAAATCTAGTGAAATACGCCAAAAGTGGCTTGATTTTTTTGCCAGCAAAGGACACAAGGTGGAGCCTAGTGCTTCACTTGTACCACATAACGATCCTTCGTTGCTCTGGATTAATGCCGGCATGGCACCGTTAAAGCCGTATTTTGACGGCAGGGTGAAACCGGAGAATCCGAGGATTGCCAATGCGCAAAAGTGTATCCGGACCAACGATATTGAGAATGTCGGCAAGACGAAACGGCATCAGACGTTTTTCGAGATGCTGGGAAATTTTTCGATTGGTGATTATTTTAAGGAAGAAGCCATTACTTGGGCTTGGGAATTTTTGACGGACAAGCAATGGATCGGCTTTGATCCCGATCGCATTTCGGTAACGATTCATCCGGAGGATGACGAGGCATTCAAGCTTTGGAACGAAAAGATTGGTATTCCCGCAGAACGGATAGTTAAGCTGGAGGACAATTTCTGGGATATTGGCGAAGGCCCTTGCGGCCCTTGTACGGAAATATTTTATGACCGCGGAGAAGCTTACGGTGACTTGTCGGATCCGGAATGTTATCCGGGCGGAGAGAATGAGCGCTTTCTTGAAGTCTGGAACAATGTGTTCTCCCAATTCAATCACAACAAGGACGGTTCATACACACCGCTTCCGAATAAAAACATCGATACCGGCGCCGGATTGGAAAGATTCGCTTCCATTCTGCAGGATGTCGATTCGAACTTTGATACCGATCTGTTCCAGCCGATTATTCAGGCCACATGTGAAATTGCAGGTGTGCGTTACCGCGAAAATGCAGAGCAGGACATCGCACTGAAGGTCATTGCGGACCACATCCGTACGGTCACCTTTGCAGTTGGCGATGGTGTATTGCCGTCGAATGAAGGACGCGGATATGTCATTCGCCGTTTGCTGCGCCGAGCAGTAAGATACGGAAAAGTACTCGGTATCGACAAGCCATTCATGTACCAGCTGGTCAGCGTTGTCGGCGAGATTATGGGAATGCACTATACCGAAGTCGTAGAGAAGCGCGAATTCATTGAGAAAGTGGTTCGCAATGAAGAGGAGCGGTTTCACGAAACGTTGTCCGATGGCTTGGCCATTATGGAGCAGATCAGCCGTCAGGCGAAGGATGAAGGCCGCAGCGTGATTAACGGCTATGAAGCTTTCAAATTATATGATACGTATGGTTTTCCGCTCGATTTAACGGAGGATTATGCAGCAGAGCATGGCCTTGAAGTGGACCGGGACGGCTTCGAAGCGGAGATGAACAAGCAGCGTGAAAGAGCTCGTGCGGCAAGACATGAGACAGGCAGCATGAACATTCAAGGCGGACCTTTAGCAGATTTTACAGAGTCCAGCGAATTTATCGGTTATACCGCGCTCCATGCCGAAGGTGAAATTTTGGCGATTGTAGTAGATAATGAATGGGTAGAGCAGGTAAGCGAGGGCGAGACCTGTCAAATCATCTTGGATCGGACTCCTTTTTATGCAGAAAGCGGCGGACAAATCAGTGATAAAGGTGTGATTACCGGCGGCGATGCAGCTGCGCTGGTAGAAGAGGTCAAGAAAGCACCGCACGGTCAGCATCTTCACCAAGTCACCGTGCAGCGAGGCACGCTCCGCAAAGGTCAACAGGTGAACGCTTCTGTGGATGCTGCGATGAGGGAAGATATTATTAAAAATCACACTGCGACTCACCTAATGCATAAAGCGCTCAAAATGGTGCTTGGGGATCATGCGAATCAAGCAGGATCTTTAGTCGCACCAGAACGGCTTCGCTTTGATTTTTCGCATTTCGGTGCGGTTCAGCCGGAGGAAATCGAACAGATTGAGCAAATCGTAAACAGGGAAATTTGGGCGAACATTTCCTTGAATATTGACTTTAAACCGATTGATGAGGCGAAAGCGATGGGTGCGATGGCCTTGTTCGGAGAAAAGTATGGCGATATTGTTCGTGTTGTTCAAATCGGTGATTTCAGCATTGAGCTTTGCGGCGGCTGTCATGTGCAGCAGACAGGGCAAATCGGCATGTTCAAAATTGTGAGCGAATCTGGCATCGGCAGCGGCATACGCCGGATCGAAGCGGTGACAGGTCGCCATGCATTTGAGTTTATGGAGCAGCAGCTAGGAACACTGAAGCAAGCTGCAGCCTTGCTGAAATCGAATTTGCAGGATGTACCGGCCAGAATCGAAGGATTGTCACAGCAGCTGAGAGAGGTGTCACGGGAAAATGACATGCTAAAGAGCAAACTCAGCAGCTTGGAAGCAGGTTCTTTGACAGATCAAGTGAAGCAGGTTAGCGGTGTTCAGCTGCTTGCAGCGAAGGTGAACGCGCCGGATATGGATTCGTTAAGAAACATGGCGGATGAAATGAAGAATAAACTGCAGTCCGCCGTAATTGTGCTGGGTGCTGTCAGCGAAGACAAGGTTCAATTTGTCGCTGCAGTCACATCGGATTTAGTGAAGCAGGGTTATCATGCCGGCAAGCTGGTAAAAGAAGTTGCTTCCTTCTGCGGCGGAGGTGGGGGCGGACGCCCGGATATGGCTCAAGCCGGAGGTAAGGATGCTTCGAAGCTGGACGGAGCGATTGCGCTGGTGGAACAGCTTGTTCAGCAGCAAGTTCAAGCATAAACGTTATAAAGTTGATCTATCAACTTCACTTCGTTTGTGCGATAATAAAGTAAGAACAGGAAACCGACGCCAAGGCGCGGAATCGATAGCAGGAGGTGCAGGTGATGAATTCTATGGATAAAACGATGAAATTTAATTTTCGATCAGATGAAATTGAGACATCACCGAAAGAGATCTTGTTGCAAGTCTACGACGCGCTGCAGGAGAAAGGGTATAACCCGATTAACCAAATTGTCGGCTACTTATTGTCCGGTGACCCTGCTTATATTCCACGTCATAATAACGCCCGCAGTCTGATCGGAAAAAGAGAGCGGGATGAGTTAATCGAAGAGCTAGTGAAGCATTATTTGCACCATCACAGAAGTTAACTTGGGGGCCGATGGTTCAAGTCGTCCATTCTTCTTGGTTGAAGGAGAATAGACGGGGGTGGGCCATCGGTTTTCCTCGTTTGGCAAGCAGACTTTTATGAACCAGGGAGACGAATCCATGCGTGTAATGGGATTGGATGTAGGCGATAAAACGATCGGGGTGGCTGTTAGTGATGAATTAGGGTGGACGGCTCAAGGGATCGAGGTTATTCGCAGAAGAACCGAAGAAGCGGATCTGCAAAGATTGACTGAGCTCGCTGCAATGTACAATGTAGAACGTATTGTTGTCGGCCTTCCCAAAAACATGAACAACACCATTGGCCCTCGTGGAGAAATTTGTATTGCATTTGCCGAAATGTTACAACAAAAACTAAGCTTGCCGGTTGAAATGTGGGATGAAAGACTCTCGACCGTTTCGGCGCAAAGAACATTGATCGAAGCCGATGTCAGCCGAAAAAAAAGAAAGCAAGTGGTTGACAAGATGGCGGCTTCCATTATCTTGCAAAATTTTTTAGATTCCAAATCATGAGGTGACGAAATGAGCGAACATCAGCATAACCATGAGCATGAAGAACAACCGGAAATTATTATTATTCCGGATGAGGATGGAAATGAAGTTGAATTCGAGGTCATTATGAAGTTCGAAGTGGACAATTCGGACGCAAGGTATATTATGGTCGTTCCGGTTGAAAGTGATGATGAGGAGGAATCGGAAGTATTTGCGTTCCGATATGAGGAAGACGGCGACGACATTAAGCTGTTTACGATTGACAGTGAAGAAGAATGGGATATCGTTGAAGAGACATTCAATACGTTAATGGACGAAATGGAAGGCCAGGAATAATATGCCGGACAAGTCAGGTGAGTCGATGAGAACATGGTATTCTTTAGAGGATGCAGAGCTTGTCACTCTGCTGAGGGATGCATACGGCACACAAATCGAACTGGAGGGAGCGGGCGAAGGCATTTACTCGATTCTTGCCGAGTTCGCTCTTCATCATCAATATTACGCAATCGTTCAAAACGCTTCGATGAAAAAAGAAGGAGATATCGAAGTAATTCGTTATTATCCTTCACAGAATCAAGAGTTTGAATTAGAGAACGTCGAAGATGATGAGGAATGGGAAAACATTTCTGAAATTTATGACGAGTTTATGTATAATAAATTGGCGGATTCATCGAAAGATCAGGATGAATAGATACGAAGTCATGCATGGTGGACGGATCTTTCGTCCGCTCTTTTTGTTGACGGGAGGATTTACAACGTATGCAGCGTGAAGAATTACGAAACATTTCCGGGGAAATAGTCGAAGAACCGAAACCGAAGAAGCGGATAAAAAAGGTGTTTATCACGATTCTCATCTTAATGCTGCTTGTCATCGGAACGGTCGGCGGAATTGCACTGTTTGCTTGGAATGCCTTAACTCCCCCAGATGCTTCTTCAGAAGTGGTGCAATTCACCGTAGAACCGGGGATGAGTTCGGCGCAGATCGCAGATTTGCTTGAAGATAAAGGCTTGATACGCAATAGTAATGTATTCAAAATGTATTTGAAATATAAAGGGGAAGGCAGCGGATTTCAGGCAGGAACCTACGCCATGAACCCCGGAACGGAGCTGGACACCATCATCAGCCGATTGAATACAGGAGATGTGGTTACGGAAGAGCTTCTTAAATTCACGATTCCTGAAGGCTTTACCGTCCAGCAAATTGCAGAAAGTATAGAAGAGCAAGGATATGGCAGTGCAGATCAGTTCTTATATTGGGTACAGCATCCAGAAGCGTTCGGCTCCAAGTTAGAATTCATTGATTTTATTCCTGAAGACGAATCTTTAAAATATAAGCTGGAAGGGTATCTATTCCCCGAAACCTATTTATTTGAACCAGACATTACGGAGGCGGAACTGGTCGCCAAGATGCTCGAAGGATTGGATGAAAAGCTGAAACAGCTGCCTGAAGGCTGGGAACAGCAGTTAGACAACCTGGGCATCACCTTCCATGACATGATGACCATTGCTTCGCTCATCGAAAGAGAAGTGATTGTCGATGAAGAGAGACCGCTCGTCGCCTCGGTCATTTACAATCGGCTGAATACGGACATGATGCTGCAGATTGACGCAACGATTCAGTATTTGTTAGATAAACAGAAGGAACGCCTTCTCTATGACGATTTGGAAGTAGATAGCCCTTATAACACCTATAAATCACAGGGCTTACCGCCGGGACCTATTGCTTCGCCGGGCATTAAGTCCATTGAAGCTGCTTTGTATCCAGAGCAGTCGACTTATTTTTTCTATGTGACGAAGAAGGATGGAAGCGGGACTCATTTATTTGCTGAAACCTATGAGGAACACCTGCAGAATAAAGAGCTGAGCGAACAGGGGCAGTAACGGAAACGAAATTGAGGGATGCTTGTTGATCGTACATGAACAGATGGAACACTACGTTCGCAGTTTGGTTCCGCCGCGCAGCGAGCTGCTGCAGCGGCTCGAAACGGAAGCAGAGAATGAAGGGATACCGAATATGGTATTGTCCGGCATTTCATTGTTGTCCGTGCTCGCTGCGATCAAGCAGCCAAAACGTATATTGGAAATCGGAACGGCGATCGGCTATTCGGCGCTGGTGATGGCAGAGGCGGCTCCGATGGCGCAAATTATTACATTAGAGCTCAATGAAGAGCGTGCGGATAGAGCTCGTGTGAATATAGAGGCTGCCGGCATGGAAGAGCGCATTCAAGTGGTCTTAGGAGATGCGTCCGAAACGATCGCCCATCAGGAAGGTACTTTTGATTTCGTCTTTATAGACGCCGCCAAAGGGAAATATCCGCTGTTCTTGGAAGCCGCGCTGGCGAAATGCAGTCCAGGGGCGGTGATTGTGACGGACAATATTTTATTCCGTGGATATGTCGGTATGGACGCAGAGGATCCTCAGATCCCGAAGAAATACCGATCTATGATCAAGAAAGTCAAAGCGTATAATGAAATGCTGATGAATCATCCGCTTCTACAGACTTCGATCTTAACCGTAGGAGACGGGATAGCCGTCAGTGTAATGAATAGAGAGAGCAGGTGATTGCGATGAGAACAAAACCTGAATTGCTTGCTACCGCCGGCAGCTTGGAGGAAATCGATGCGGTGTTGGATGCTGGGGCGGACGCAGTCAGCATTGGAGAGCAAACGTATGGTCTAAGAATGCCCGGTGCGCTTAGCATACTGGATATAAAGCAGGCTATAGATAAGGCTCATGCCCGCGGCGCTAAAGCATATGTGTCGGTGAATAATTTGTATGAGAACCATATGCTGGAAGGGTTGAAACACTATATAGAGCAGCTCGTCGAGTGGAAGGCGGATGCGATTGTATTCGGCGATCCATCCGTGATGGTTTCACTTCAGGAATTAGGCATGTCTATTCCGCTGCATTGGAATCCGGAGATGACCGCGACCAACTATGCTACAGCGAGATTTTGGCAGAAGAAAGGTGCATCCCGCGTCGTTCTTGCCAGAGAGCTGAATCTACAGGAAATCCATGAAGTGAAGCAGAATTTGCCGGACATGGAAGTTCAAGTGCAAATTCATGGAATGACCAATATGTATCATTCCAATCGGTATTTGCTGCAAAATTATTTCGAGCACCATGGCCGAAAGGTGACTTCTGAAGAAATTGGTCCCGAGCGGCAGCTTTATCTCGTGGAGCGCGAAAGACCCGAGCTGCAAATTCCAGTTTATGAGGATGCCTCAGGCACGCATATTATGAGCGCGGATGATATTTGTCTGCTTGAAGCTTTGGATGAGTTGTTTGAAGTAGATTTGGATAGTGTGAAAATTGACGGTTTATTGAAACCGCTCGAATATCATACGACCGTGATTCGGACGTATCGTGAGGCGATTGATGCTTATTATGAAAATCCAGAGGCGTATCAGTTTCATCCCGAATGGCTGGAGCGTATTCAGGCGCTGCAGGATCCGAATCGGGAGCTGAGCTTCGGCTTTTTGTTTAAAGAGCAGGTATACTGATCTGTTTGCAGCACAGGCAGTCATCAACGAAAAAGGAGGCATAGGTTATGGCAGTCGATGTGATGAAAATTCCGAATCCATCCACAAGGAAGCTCTCCAAACCTGAGATATTAGCTCCCGCTGGAAATTTGGAAAAGCTTAAAATGGCCGTGCATTACGGAGCAGATGCCGTTTATATCGGCGGGCAAAAATACGGCCTGCGCTCGAATGCAGATAATTTCAGCTTTGAAGAAATGAAGGAAGGCGTTCAATTTGCCGCCAAGTATGGCGCAAAGGTATACGTCACGACCAATATATACGCCCACAATGAGGATATTGATGGAATCGAAGAGTACCTGAAGCAGCTGCAGGAGGCAGGGATTGCTGCGATTATTACGGCAGATCCGGTCATCATGGAGGCAGCGATGCGTGTTGCACCGAAGCTGGAGGTTCATGTCAGTACACAGCAATCGGTTATGAATTGGAAAACGGTACAGTTTTGGAAGGATTTCGGAGCGCCGCGTGTTGTATTGGCCAGAGAAGCCAGTATGGCGGACATTGTAGAAATTAAAAATCGCGTTGACGTAGAAATCGAGGTATTCATCCACGGCGCGATGTGTTCTTCTTGGTCCGGCCGCTGTACCCTGTCAAACCATTTTACGGATCGGGATTCCAACCGGGGAGGCTGCTGTCAGTCGTGTCGCTGGAAATACGATCTGTATGAAAAAGGGACAGGGAATAAACTGGGGGATGATGTGCCTCTGTTTGAAGACGAGGACGATCCGTTTTCGATGAGCTCCAAGGATTTGTTCATGATCGAGCATGTTCCGGATTTGATTCAATCCGGTGTCGACAGCTTCAAAATTGAAGGTCGGATGAAGAGTATGCACTATGTGGCCTCCGTCGTGAATGCATACCGCCAAGCGGTTGACGCTTATATGGCAGATCCTGAGCATTACGAATTAAAGCGGGAATGGGTGGAGGAAATCTATAAAGCCGCAAACCGCCCGCTTAATACAGGCTTTTTCTACGATCGTCCAGGCCACGAGGACCATATTTTTGGACCCGAAGCCAAAATGATCGGTTACGACTTCGCCGGCTTAGTGCTGGATTATGATCCAAAGACTTCGATCGCGGTTGTACAGCAACGCAATTATTTCAAGCCGGGGTACGAGGTTGAATTCTTCGGACCGAAGGGTACCTTTTTCAAGCAAAAGGTGGAAGCGATTTATGACGAAGAAGGCAATTCGTTGGATGCGGCTCGTCATCCGCTGCAGGTGCTTCGCATGAAGGTAGAGCATCCGGTGAAGCCGATGGATATGATGAGAAAGAAAATTTAGTAGTTTAGCCCTTAAGGAATTCGCATAGATAGTAACGGCTGGTTCGGACGAATTTATGTCTGGATCGGCTTTTTTCATTCATCGAATATCATGCTTCTTATGCTTTCGTAATCTCTTGCTTAATCTGACTTAAAATGTGGGCGCAGGACTAACATACGAACGGGGAATATAGTACAATGGGTTACAATGAAAAATGACCTGCCGCTTTACCGAGTAGTGATATTACGGGAGGGATGAGCTTGAAATTCTCCGTCTGCATCGACGCTTTGTTTCGACATGAGAATCTGTCATTAGAAGAGCAATTAAAACGGGTAAAAGAAAGCGGTTACGAGGCATTTGAGTTTTGGTCTTGGTGGGACAAGGATTTACATCAGATTAAGGAACTAAAGCAGCAATTGGGTTTACATATTGCCTGCTTCTGCACCAAGTTTGAGTCGCTAACGGATGCTTTAAGAAGACCAAGCTATCTCCAGGGACTCAAAGACAGTATCGAGGCGGCTCAAGCATTAGGGTGCTCCATGCTGATTACTCAAGCTGGTTCGTTGCTGCCGGGGGTGCCGCGTCATGAACTTCTGGAGAGCTTAGTCACGGGCTTGAAGGAAGCGGACCGATTGCTTGAGCACAGCGGCATTACATTAGTGCTAGAGCCGCTCAACACGCGAGTGGATCATCCGGGATATGCTCTTGATTCTTCACTTGAAGCGTTACAGGTGCTGGATGAGGTGGGGAGTTCGCGGATCAAGGTGCTGTTTGACGCTTATCATCAGCAGGTGATGGGGGAAGACATTATCTCAATCATTCGAACGCACCATGATCGCATTGGGGCTTACCATATCGCCGACGCACCGGGTCGTCATGAAATAGGCTCTGGAGAAATGGATATTTACAAGCTGCTGGAGGCGATTCAGAAGACAGGATATGATAGATATGTCGGACTGGAATATTTCCCTCTTCATGATGCAGCCGAGGGATTGAGCCGCTTTTATCGTACATTTGGCAGTTTTGAGCGTCTTTGAGACATAAGTACAACTAACAGAGGTGATGAATATGTATATCGATGCACACCAGCATTTTTGGAAATATGATCCGAAGGAGTACGATTGGATATCTGAGGATATGCAGGACATTCGAAAGGATTTTATGCCGGACGATTTGAAACCGCTTTTGCAGAAACTGGGGTTTGCCGGATCTGTGGCCGTTCAAGCGAGAACAACGGTGGAAGAGACGGAGTGGCTGCTGCAGCTGTCGGATCAATATGAGCATATCATGGGTGTAGTTGGCTGGGTCGACTTATGTTCTCCTGAGGTTGAAAAGGATTTGGAGCGCTTCGCGAAGCACCCGAAATTTAAAGGTGTAAGACATGTGGTGCAGGGAGAGCCGGATGATCGATTTATGTTAAGAGAGGAGTTTCTGAGAGGGCTGTCCCTGCTGAAGCAATATCATCTTACATACGACTTGTTGCTGTTTCCGAAGCATTTGCCGGTGGCTTCCGAGGTCGTCAAGCAATTCCCAGAACAGAAGTTTGTGCTGGATCATTTGGCGAAGCCGTTCATTGCGGATGGCATCATCGAGCCATGGGCCGCAGAGATTCAAAAACTGGCGAAGCATAAGAATGTGTACTGTAAAGTTTCCGGCATGGTAACAGAGGCGAAATGGCATGACTGGAAGGCGGAAAATTTCAAACCTTATTTGGATGTCGTCTTTGAATCCTTTGGGTGCGATCGACTGATGATCGGATCGGATTGGCCGGTTTGTACGGTCAGTCAGCCGTATGATGTTGTGATGAGGATTGTCATGGACTATATCCAGCAATTCTCAGCAGAGGAGCAAGCGGCTGTACTAGGTGGAAACTGCAGAGCGTTTTATAATTTGTAGTCAGCCAAGAGAGGGAGACCATAATGCTCGAGGAGAATGAACACATTTCGTTGCTAGGTCGCCCTCTCTCCTTCGTTGTTTCGTCCGCGAAATTGTTTGGGAGACACACCGTATTTGCGTTTGAATACGCGATGAAAATAAGTATAGTTTTGAAATCCGCAGCTTTCGGCGATGTGCTCCAAGGTCATCAGGCTGTATACAATGCGTTCCTTCGCCATATCGAGGCGAACGTCAAGTGCGTACTGCATAATGCTCACACCGTATACCTCCTTGAATAAATGCACGGCCCGAGAAACGCTGATGCCTACATGCTCCGCTACGTCCGAAAGCTTAAAGGTCGAGAAGGCATGATCTTGAACAAACTGCTTCATCTGGTATGCAATAAAGGAGTTGCCGGAATAGAGCGGTTGTTCGGTTAGTGCATGCTCGATGGTGAGCAGCAGTACTCTGCATAAATAGTCCAGGATTTCTGCAGAGCGCTGACCCAGCTTTCTCTGTTCTTTCGTAAGCTGTTTCAACAATTGCACGATATCGCCGTCCAACGGAACTCGGTATTTTGGTTTCGGTTTCACTCTCGACCACCAAGCGTCGATCCATTCGCCTTTGAAGAAGATGAAATAATCGCCGCTGGAAATATAGCTGTGTCCATCAGCGTGCTGTTCTTCCTCTATCTTTAAAATGTATGGATTCGAAGGGGCGATGAAGAGCAGGTCGCCTGGAACGATTTGCACCATATCGCCGTCAATCATGGAACGGCTGAAGCCTTCCGTTTGAATGCGAATTAAATAAAACGGAAAGCCTTCCTTCATCATCGCCTGGAAAGGCTTCGTATGATAAGAATATCCGGAGGAAAGCACCTCGCAGCCAAGTGTGGGGTAATGCATGATTCAGAATGCCTCCTTGGGAGGTTGATTTGAAAGAAGAAAAGGCCCTTGTAAAGCGAGCTGTCGTATATGAAAAAGCATATTTTTCCTATATTATCCGAAGTGGACCGAAAGCTGCCCGTCTATGTGACGACGGTAGGCGAATGGGATCATCAAAATCCGATGACAAGAGGAGAGGAATTCTCCGATTTCCAATGGATTCAATGTATTGGCGGAAGCGGTAAACTGTATATCCATGAAAAAGAATACGAAATAAAGCCGGGACAAGGCATGCTGTTGTTTCCAAGGCAAAGCCATCATTATGAGGCGATGACATCGCCATGGTCGGTGTTTTGGATTTCCTTCAACGGCGAAGCCGTTCATTCCGTACTCGAACAGCATGGCATTCGCACTTCAGGAGTGTATGCCGCTTTAGATCCACAGTATATGCTGGCTAAGCTGTACGGTATTCAGGATGTGCTCCAGCATGAAATTCACGGACAATATAAAGCTTCACCGATCATGTACGAGATGCTGCTCCGGTTGAGCTTATGGGTTGCCAGCCCCGGAAGTATGCGGGCGGATGAAGCGGCCGGACCGTTAACGCCAGTGCTGCAATACATAGAGAGACATTATGCAGAGCGCCTGACATTGCAGATGTTAGCTGAGCTGATCCCCGTCACAAGATCTTATCTATGCACATTGTTCAAGCAGCTGCTCGGCATGAGTCCCATGGAATATGTCACACAAAAAAGAATCAGCAAATCGAAGGAGCTGCTTTTGACATCGAGAGAGATGCAAATTCAAGAAGTGGCAGCTTCGGTCGGTTATGAAAATACGAGCTATTTTATTAAATTGTTCAAGAATATCGAAGCGGTGTCGCCGCACCGTTTTCGTAAAATGCATTGATTCATTTTGCTGAATATATATGTTATTTAGCTATCCGCAGTGAATTTATTGTTATTCATTATACAGCATACGAAATAAAAATGACCAGATTGTTCATGTTTAAGTTACATCCTTCATGTTCAGGGAAGACTAGATATGTTGAAATAGAAGCAGGTTCAATTCATTTTTAAAAACAGGGAGGAATCTCTTGTGAAAGTAGGAGTACAGCTGTATACCGTACGCGATGAGCTGGAAAAAAATTTCGTGGGCACTCTTGAAAAAATCGCTGAATTGGGTTATCTTGGCGTTGAATTTGCAGGCTATGGCGGTTTAACCTCAGCGGAAATGAAGTCTGAGCTGGATCGACTAGGATTGGTCGCAGCAGGCAGTCACGTATCTTTAGACAGATTGCTTCACGATGCGGAAGGCGAAATTCGTTACATTAAAGAAGTCGGTGCGAAGTATATCTCTATTCCTTTCGTTGGTGACGAGTGGCGAAATGAAAACTGGCCGAAGCTGTTCGAAACAATAAAAGAGATTGCTCCGGCTGCGAATGCGCAGGGCATCACATTGTGCTATCATAATCACGATTTCGAATTAACGCAGCAGACTTCGGGAATACCTGTGCTCGATGCGATGATGGAAGCGATAGACAGCAGTCTGCTGTCACTTGAGCTGGATGCATGCTGGGTTCATTATGCCGGCTACTCTCCTGTATCGTATATCGATAAATACAGCAGCCGATTGCCGATTGTACATTTCAAGGATGTAAAGAAGCAGAATGAAGGGCCGCTTACGGTAGAACTGGGTCAAGGTGAAGTGGATTTGAAAGCGATTGCTCAGGCGGCTCGGAAGACGAATGCCGAGTGGCTTCTTGTTGAGCAGGATTTCTGCCAGAAGCCTTCACTGGAAAGCATCGCGAACAGCATTCAGTGGATGAAGGACAATTTGTCCGATATGAATTTGGTCTATCGCGCTTAATATATGGGATTGAAGGAGGATTGTCCTGCTGTATATTGCAGCGGCGGGGCAATCCCTTTATATTTCTATCTCTTGCAAGAATATTATTTTCTCTTAAACAGCACAGATGGATTTGGAAAATTAAAAGGAAAAAAACGGATGATGGTGAAATATTCTAGAGAAGGCAATAAGTGCTTTAATTTGAAAAATGAAATGAGGCTGTGATGGCGATGACGGAATATCGGATGGTGCGGCCGGAAGAGCTGCTGATGGCTGTACGATTAGCGGATGCAACGTTTAGAAATGACGAACAAATTTCCATGGGTAAAGCATTTCCGCATGTTTTTTCTTCATCGATGGCGCATTCCTTTGGTGCATTCGTGGAAGGCGAGCTGGTTTCTTTTATCGGGCTGGTGCCGAATTTCATACGGATTCATGAAAGCCTGCTATCTGTATATTCGATTGGTGCCGTCTGTACGAATCCAGAACACCGGGGAGCTGGCCATGCGAGCAAGCTGCTCGATCTCGTCGTGGATTACGCAGATAAAGCGGGTGCATCGCTGCTTCTTGTGTCAGGTGATCGTTCTCTCTACTTACGTAAGCAATGCGTACCGTTCGGAATAGGCAGGAAATATGTGCTTTCGAAGGATGCGGATCAGAGACAGCCAAGATACCAGATTCGGGAGTACCATTCGAATGATCTGCTTCGAATCAGCAGACTTGCTTCTAGTAGAGCCGTTCGTTACGTTCACAGCCCTTGGGATGTAGCACAGTTGATTGGAGGGGGAGCATTTAGCAGCTGTATTGATCAGAAGCAGCATATTTTACTCGCCGAGGATGGCCGGGGAGTAGTTGCCTTTGCGGTTATTGCTGCTCCGACAAAGGATGGACAGCATGGGAGAGCTATGGAGTGGGCGGGAGAAGAAGAAGCAGTTCGTCAGCTGCTGCTTACGGCTGTTCATAGGCATCATATGAATGCGCTGGAAGTGCCGGTCATGAGCTATGAACACGAATTAAATAAGCTGCTTTCGACATATCCTTCAGAGCAAATAGCAAACAGCGGCACGGTGAAAGTTTTGAATGCGCAAAGGCTTCTTGAGCAGCTTCAACCTTATTTAATGACTTATCATTCGGCCGAGCTTGCAGCCGAGCACATCGGATCGGATGAAATGAGCTTGAAGTGGTCAGATGGCGAGAAGAAGATGTCGGCTTCCGAATTCGCTGCGTGCATTTTTTCAGGAGTACAACCGCAATCGATGCCTGCCGAATTCCAGAAGCAATGGGATGGAGCTTTCCCGCTGCCTTTCCCGTATACGTGTGGACTAAATTTCGTATAATCAGCAATCGGAAGCAAAGGAGAGATGACGATGCTTATTCAAGAGAATGATATTGTTTTGTTTCAAGGGGACAGCATTACCGACAGCGGAAGAAATAGAGACAACGGAGATGACTTGGGCAATGGTTATGCTCTCATGGCGGCAGCTGAATTTTCATACAAATATCCCCGTCACCAAGTGAAGTTTTTCAATCGAGGAATTAGCGGTAATCGAGTGCCGGACCTTCAGCGGCGCTGGCAGGATGATTGCTTGGCGTTGAAGCCGAACGTCGTTTCTATTTATATAGGAATTAACGACACTTGGCGCAGATACGATTCAGGCAATCCTACTTCAGCAGAAGATTTCTACACGAATTACCGTCAGCTTATTATACAGACGAAGGATGCTCTGAATCCAAAGCTTGTGCTGGTCGAGCCGTTCGTTCTGCCTGTTCGTGAGCAGCAGAAAGAGTGGAGGGAGGATCTCGATCCGAAAATCGCCGCAGTGCGGGAGCTTGCCAGAGAGTTCGCCGATGCTTACGTTCCGCTAGATGGGTTATTCGCGGAGGCATCTGTAAGCAGGGAACCGGCTTATTGGGCGCCGGACGGCGTGCATCTGTCTCCTGCGGGCAGCGCATTAGTGGCGGATGCATGGTTGAAGGCGGTAGGAGCGAAATAAAGATCAGCAGATTCGACAAACCGGGTGTCTCATGTTGGCTCTAAGTATCCGGGACACCCTTCATTGTAATAAAGCGGCCTTATTGCCATCGATTTTAGACATAAATCATACATTCATTCGGGCGGTGCCATTTGATATATTGTTTAAGTTAAATCGGTTAAAATGAAGGACATCATGCGATTCTATCCATCATAAATCATGGGAGGAATGGAAATTGGTTAAAGAGAACATCAGATGGGGAATTATGGGCCCCGGCTATATTTCCTCGACGTTTGCGAAGGATTTGCAGCAGACCGAAGGAGCGGAACTCGTCGCTGTCGGGTCAAAATCCATGGAGAGGGCAGAGAAGTTTGCTGAGGAATTCAATATTCCTAAAGCTTACGGCGATTACGAGGAAATGGCGAATGATCCGAATATTGATATCGTGTATGTCGGAACACTGCACCCCGCACATAAAGACAATGTGCTCACTTGCTTGCGTGCAGGAAAGGCGGTACTGTGTGAAAAGCCATTCACAATCAATGCGCAGGAATCCAAGGAGTTGATCTCCTATGCTAGGGAAAATCAGCTTTTCTTAATGGAAGCCATGTGGACTCGCTACCTTCCGCCGATCGTCAAGGTTCGAGAATGGCTCCAGCAAGGGCTCATTGGGGAAGTAAAGCTAGTACAGGCGAATTTTGGGTTTGATATCGGCAATCAGGCGGAAGGACGTCTGCTCAATCGAGAATTGGGCGGCGGTGCATTGTTGGATGCTGGAATTTATCCCGTTTCGTTCGCGTCCATGGTATACGGACAGCAGCCTAGCAAAATCATGAGCAGCGCTTATTTGGGTGAAACAGGTGTAGATGAACGGTTTTCACTGTTGTTTGAATACGAGGGTGGACAAAAAGCAATGCTTGGGGGAGCCGTTCGCTTAGATATGGTGAATGATGCTTATATCTACGGTGAAAAAGGCTACATTCATGTGCCGAATTTTCTCTTCAGCCGTGCTGCGACACTGCATGTGAAGGGCGAGGAGCCGGTTCCGTTCCAGTGCGAACGCGAGACGAGCGGATACAATTTTGAAGCGATCGAGGCGATGTCCTGTTTACGGGAAGGACGCACGGAAAGCAGCATCATGCCGCTGGACGAAACGCAGCAAATTATGCAAACACTCGATCAAATCCGAGCGCAGTGGGGCCTTCGTTATCCTGGAGAAGAGTAATCAAAAAAAATGCATCTGTAAAAGATGTTGCAAATTGACGGATAACGTGGTTTCATGAATAAAGGACTTAGTTTGTTTAATCAATCATCAAAGTAGGAGGTACAACATGTCCGTTATACAATTTCCTAAAGATTTCGTTTGGGGAGCCGCAACCGCATCGTATCAAATTGAAGGTGCCTGGAACGAAGACGGTAAAGGACTGTCCATCTGGGACGTTTTCTCCCACACGCCGGGTAAAGTCGTTAATGGGGATAATGGAGATATTGCATGTGATTCGTACCATCGTTACGAGGAAGACATTGCACTGATGAAGGAACTCGGCATTAAGGCGTACCGTTTTTCCATTGCATGGCCAAGAATTTACCCTCAAGGTTCGGGTGAGGTTAATCCGAAAGGGCTTGAATATTATCATCGTTTCGTTGATAAGCTGATCGAAAACGGAATTGAGCCGTACTGTACATTGTACCATTGGGATTTACCGCAAGCGCTGCAGGAAAAAGGCGGCTGGAACAACCGGGAGACGATCGACGCCTATCTGCAATATGCAGAAACGATGTTCAAAGAGTTTCAGGGCAAAATCAAATATTGGATTACGTTCAATGAGCCTTGGTGTGTCTCGATGCTTTCCAACTATATCGGTGCACATGCGCCGGGAAATCAGGATTTGCAGCTGGCACTGGACGTAGCTCATCATCTGTTCGTCGCGCACGGCAAGACCGTTCGGATGTTCAGAGAGCTGGGCATCGAAGGGCAAATCGGGATTGCGCCGAACTTGTACTGGTACGAGCCATACAGCAATCGCAAGGAAGATGTGGAAGCGGCTAGAAGAAAAAGAGCATGGTATAATGAATGGTTCTTGGATCCATTATTCAAAGGCTCTTACCCGCAGTTTATGGTGGATTGGTACAAGAAAAAAGGTGCAGAAGTGAATATCCAACCTGGCGATATGGAGATCATCAAAGAGCCGATTGACTTCTTAGGCATCAACTATTATTCCGGTTCCTTGGCTCGCTATAAGGAGAACTTCGAAGATTTCGACTGCGAAGAAATCGATGAGGGGTATGAGAAGACCGACATCGGCTGGAACATATATCCGGAAGGTCTTTACAAGACGTTAACGTGGTTGACCGAAACCTACGGTCCGGTGCCGATATACATTACCGAGAACGGTGCCTGCTACAATGACGGTCCTGTCGATGGCCGAGTACGAGATCAAAAGCGGATCGATTATTTGCAAAAGCATATTATTCAGCTGAACCGCTGCATTCAATCGGGTGTCAATTTGAAGGGCTATATTACTTGGTCGTTCATGGATAATTTCGAATGGGCAGAAGGCTACAGCAAAAGGTTCGGCCTCGTGCATGTTGATTATAACACATTGAAGCGTACACCAAAGGACAGCTTCTACTGGTATAGACATCTTGTGCGCACGAACTGGCTCGATATTCGCTAATTAGTGAAAATGGGTTGTTCCTAATCATGTATTCATGATATGGGACGGCCCTTTTTTCGTTTGTGTGAAGGAGGTCCTCTCTAGGATGCAGGTAGATGGGTTGCGTGAACAAAGTGAGAACGAGTACTTGAAACGTTCTTCAATGATTTCAATCTTCTTTTTGAGCGTATGGATTTGGGTATGAGTCTGGCAGAGCAACTGGTCTGAGGACGAGGGGAATTTACGACTGCGGGCAGTTGGGAAGTGAGCATGCACTGGATACAAAGGAAGCAGATTCGATTGAAGGGTGATGGTTGCGGCAGCCTCCAAGCTGCTGACGTCGTGGTTTCTTCCTTCAATCCTCTGCATGTAGCATATTCGTAAAGTATTGGATAAGGAAGTAAATAAATGAACGTTGCCATCAATCGGAGTTCCTTGGATAATAAAAATGTCAGCCCTCATGAAGTCTTACAAATCTTAAGAAATGGGGTAACCGTTGCGGATGCCAAAATGGATGAAGACCAAACTTTTGCTTATTGCATTATTGTTTGTTCAAAGTTTATCGGCTTGCGAGCAAAACGGCATCACGAACCACGAGGGACAAACCAAGACGGATCCCTCCTTCCTTTATCAAGAGCCTGGGTTAAGTCCATACGATCCACCGATTGAAATCACGTTCGTGAGAGAGATGAGTGATAACCTGGAACAACTGTTGAACGGTCTGCCAGATGAAACCTTGGAAGATAACAGGTGGAGCAGGCTGTATAAACAAGTGTTAGGGATTGAAATAACTTACAATTGGGTCGATCAAGGTGAACAGTATTATAAAAAGCTAGGCGCAGCACTGGCATCAGGCAACATTCCTGATGTCGTTGAAGTGAATGCACAGCAATTGAGACAGCTCGCCAACGCTGGATGGATTGAAGATTTAACTTCAGTGTATGAAACGTATGCGTCTTCGTTTACGAAGCAAGTTTTAACACAAGAAGGACCTGGGGCATTGGAGACGGCAACGATCGACGGAAGGTTGATGGGGATTCCGCAGAACGACTCCTCCATTGAAAGAGCCATGTATATTTGGATCAGGACAGATTGGTTGGATCAGCTAGGCTTACTCCCCCCGAAGTCGATGGAAGACGTATTGACAATTTCGAAAGCGTTTACAGAGAATGATCCAGACCGTAACGGCAAGCATGATACATACGGACTCGCATTGACTTATTATTTATGGGATCCCGTACTCAGCGCAACGGGCTTTATGGCCGGATATGATGCATTTCCAAGGATTTGGGTGGAGGATGAATCAGGTAAGCTCGAATATGGGGGGATTCAACCCGAGGTAAAAACGGCATTGGCGGTACTTCAAAAGATGTATGCTCAAGGTCAAATCGATAATGAATTCGCGTTTAAGGATGGCGTGAAAGTAAAGAAGCAGATAGCGGCAGGAAAAATCGGAATGATGTATGGGGAGCAATGGGGTTCGTTTGTCGTCCAAGAGAGTCGTGAGCATGATCCGAATGCACAGTGGCAGGCGTTTCCTATCGTATCGGCTGCTGGAGAAATAGCAAAGGTGCCGCTTCGTATAAGCACGGACCGGTATTGGGCCGTAAGGAAAGGGTACGAACATCCTGAAGCGATCGTGAAGCTGTTTAATTTGTATTTGGAAAAAAATTGGGGAGATACCGCGCAATATGAGACTTACTATAATACTTTACTTCCCGTGTGGCAGTTATCCCCAGTGAATCCTTTCCCGCCGATGAAAAACTTGGAGGCGTTTCGTCAATTGGAGGAAGCTCGCAAAACCGGCAATTCCGATGTGTTAGAGGACGAGGCGAAATTTATTCAAGAAAAACTAGAGTTGTATGTTTCCGAGAATGAAGACCGTGAATCAGGGTGGGGTTGGGAGAGAACCTATGGACCTGAAGGCGCGATGGCGATTTTAGATCAGTATGAAAGGAACGATCAGCTATTATTTGATCAATTTGCCGGGGCCCCGACAGCTACGATGATAGACAAAGAAATGATTCTGGATAATTTACAGCTCGACACGTATATCAATATCATTCTCGGCAGTCCTATTGACGAGTTTGATCAATTTGTTGACGAATGGAAGAGGATCGGTGGAGACCAAATCACGTCAGAGGTCAACGAGTGGTACGCACATCAAGGCGGTCCATCATGAGGTGCAATATAGGAGGATTCATTCATTTTAACACTAGAGCACGATTTCATTGATACTATGCATTCATGAGACATCGGAGGCGTCAATTTGCTTAAAATTTCAGCTAATTCTATACGCAAGTCTATTTTTATTCGATTGGTGATCACGCATCTGTTCGTGATTCTCCCTCTGATCTTGCTGGGCATTTATTTATACCACTGGAGCCATCAAAATGCGAGCCAAGAGATATCTAGAAATATGCAGGCCCAGTTATCCTATTATTTGAAAGATTTGAATCGTGAAATGGAATGGCTGGAAATTCAGCAATTCGATTTGCTGCAGGACAGCGGACTGAATGAGCTTGCCGTGACTTGGGGAATGATGGACAGCGTTGAGAAAAAGGAAAAAATCAATAATATCCTATCAAGACTCAATTCGATCAAAAGCAGCAGTGCTTATATTCAAGATATCTATTTACATATCCGATCTATCAATAGAACGATCTCGGCTGTCCAAGGCTTACAAGAATTCGAAAAGGATCGATTCGAAGAACTCCGTTCCGGCGGGAGCAGGGATGGAGGCAGGCTGATGATCAGAGATGATTCACTTCATCTTAGCGTCTCGAAATGGAGCGGGAGGAAGGGGGAGGAGCCTTTATTTATCGTAGAAATTGAATTGAATATGGAAAGGCTTAAGGATTCCTTACGACAAATCAGCATGTATCCTGAAAGCTCGTCATTTCTGATTTCGGAAACCTCCAAGTTTACTTTGGCGAGCACCGAACAATGGGCCGATTTGATTCCTCAATATATTCATGCGGCGGACAAGGAAACGGATGATACATTCTCATTAGATGCAGGCGGCAAAAAGTACCAAGTAAATAGAGCCCATTCCGATGAACTAGGATTCTCCGTTGTGACGTATTTGCCGGAAGAAACCGTCAGCAGGCCATTAAGTAAATTTACTTTATGGGCATGGCTGTTTTCCGTCACATCCATTGGTGCTATCGTAATTTATGCTTACTCTACCTACAAATTTGTACGCAAACCTTTGCTGTTTCTCATCCAAAGCTTTCGAAGAATGGAGGAAGGCGCCCTCAACGTTCAAATACAGCATGAACAAAAGGATGAGTTTGGGTATTTATATCACCGTTTCAACCAAATGCTGACGAAGCTGCAAAATTTGATTGATCAAGATTACAAACAAAAGCTGATGATGCAAAAGGCCGAATTAAAGCAGCTTCAATCTCAAATCAATCCGCATTTTTTATATAACAGCTTTTTTATTTTAAACTCTTTGGCCAAAACCGGGGATGTGGACAGAATTGAGCTGTTTACGAATATGCTCGGAGAATATTTTAGGTTTATTACCCGTAATGGGGAAGATGAAGTCTGTCTCAAAGAAGAAATTAAGCACTCCCGAATGTATACAGAGATCCAAAAGCTTCGATTCTCAAGACGAATTCAGGTGCAGTTCGATGAACTGCCGGTGGAAATGGAACAAATCCGGGTGCCTCGATTAATTATTCAGCCGATTATTGAAAATGCGTACGAGCACAGTTTAGAGAAAATGCCGGATGAGGGATTTTTAAGAGTCACGTTCGATATGAAGCCTCGCGAGGCGGACATCATCGTTGAGGATAACGGAAATTTGTTGGACGATGCTCATCTGCAGGCATTAAGCGAGAGATTTTCGGCGACATCGGAATCCCAAGAGATGACCGGGATGGTTAACATTCATCGGCGTATTGTATTGACTTATGGGGAAGGAAGCGGATTGTTTCTGTCTAGAAGTGTGCTGGGCGGTCTGCAGGTCTTGATTCGAATCAAACAGAAGGAGGAGAATTAGGATGTATAGGCTGTTGATAGTAGATGATGAGGAAATTATTACGGATGGCCTTTATGAAGTGTTCAGCCGATTGCTGCCCGATGAATTGGATGTTTGCAAGGCTTATTCTGCCGAAGAAGCACTGCATTGGATGGCTCGAACAAGAATTGATATCGTGCTTACGGATATTGCGATGCCCGGAATGAATGGATTGGAGATGTCTGAGGAGATTCATGCTTATTGGCCAAGATGCAAAATCATATTTCTCACCGGACACAGCGAATTCGATTATGCATATAAGGCCATTCAGATGGCGAATGTTCGGTATTTGCTAAAGACAGAAGGATACGGCAAAGTCACCGAAACGGTATTGGAGGTCATTCAAGATATTCGGCGCAGCAGCTGCATGGATCGATTAGCAGAGAGGTCCCGCGAACAAATATTCGAATTGATGGCGCAGGGGGATTACATGCGGCAGCTGCTGCAGGACAGCCATGTGTTTTGCCAGGATACAGAAATGCTGGCGGAGGATTTTGCTCAGTTAAATATTGATTTGGATCCCGGGTGTCCAGTAGTTCTTATCCTTGGACGTTTGTCCTACCCCGAAGGGACGGTCTACACCGAAAGAAGCAAGATCCTCGTTACGGCAAGAATGATATGGCATTCTTATTTATCGGATCAAATACGCAGTGTAGGCATCGTGGATAAGCACGGCAATATGCTGTGGTTTCTTCAGCCGTGTCAATATGCTGAGGAGAAAGTGGACGGTCATTTGTTCCGTTATTTGGAAGGGACGTTGGAGCTTATTCAAGAAGCTTGCCTGTCAGAGCTTCAATTGACAGTGGGTTTCATCATCAGCGGCACATGCTGCGATTGGGTGTCCATAACGAAAGGGTACGAACGGCTTAGGCAGCTTGGACAACTAAAAATTGGAGACGGAATCGCGATGGTGCTGCGAGATCATTGCAGCGGGTTCGATTCATCAGCTAGTAAGGATGCCGCTATGTCAAGCCATAAAGCTGAGATGATGGCTGCACATCTCGAAGCGGGAAGAAGGGAGGAGTTCTTTAAGGATCTTGAGGAATGTTTGGGAGCCACACAGATCCATGAAGGCGGAAATATTCAGAGAGCAACGGAGACGTATTATAGCGTTGCGCTTGCACTACTTTCCTATATGAACCGAATGGGATTGCACGATAAAATAGAAGACCATGGCAAGCTTACGCGGCTTGATGACCATGCCACCATGAACGAAGCATTTCAATATTTACGGCAAATTGCTGAAGCGATATTTGAGCTGAAGAGCTTATATGAACGGGATAGAGCCTCGCATGTCATTCGGCGGATTTGCCATTATATTGAGGAGCATATCAATGAAGACCTATCTTTAGTGAAGCTTGCAGAAATTCATTATTTCAACCCTTCTTACTTATCTCGCTTTTTCAAACAAGAGCAGGGAATGAATTTATCCGAATACATCGATAAATGCCGGATTCGAAAGGCCAAGGAGCTCTTGATGGACGGGGATTTGAAAGTGCGGGAAGTGGCTGCGGCTGTCGGCTATGAAGCGGCCCACTCCTTCACTCGGTTTTTTAAGAAGGTGACCGGACTTACACCTCAAGAATATCGAGACTCCACCACGCTGAGCTCATGAGGGAGCGAGGATGCTTACGATCTATAATTTCCCGGGTGATGATGCACGCTTCGGCAGGTTGTTGCCTCTGGAAGCAGGCGGTACACTTTGACGAGGGGGAGGTGGTAGATCGTTGTTTTCTGCTGCGAAAATATGGATAGGGTTAGCGGCTGGATGTATCATCATCGCCGCTGTTCTACTTGTGCTGAGCACGGATGAAATGAAATCAGAACAGGAGTTGACGAAGGAAATGAATGGGGAATTGAAACAGTCTAATGACACGGGCGGATCCGCATCCAAGGTTCGTGCTGTACCGCCTGCAAGCGCAGTGGGAAAGGTTCCGCCGAACGGCAATCCGCTAGTTTCTCATAAATTCGGGGCTGATCCTTATGCGCTGGTCTACGAAGATCGGGTGTATTTGTACATGACGAACGACGTTTTTGAGTATGATGCCGCCGGCAACGTAAAAGAGAACACTTATGGTAAGATCAACAAAATTACCGTCATATCGTCAGACGATTTAGTCAATTGGACCGACCACGGTGTCATCGATGCAGCAGGTCCGGAGGGCGCAGCGAAATGGGCGACGCAATCTTGGGCGCCTGCTATTGTTCATCGAGTAATAGACGGCAAAGACTGGTTCTTTCTGTATTTTGCGAACAATGCGAGCGGCATCGGCGTACTGACCAGCGAAAGTCCGACCGGTCCTTGGGTTGATCCGATTGGTAAAGCGCTGATTACGCGGGAAACACCTGGAGTGGAAGACGTGACATGGCTCTTCGATCCAGCGGTGTTGGTCGATGATGACGGCAAAGCTTACATATATTTCGGCGGAGGCATCCCGGAGGGGGAGCATGAAATGCCAGGCACCTCGCGTGTCATGCCATTAGGCGAGGACATGATCAGCGTTGTAGGAGAAGCGGTCTCCATCCCTGCGCCTTATTTATTTGAGGACTCCGGTATCAATAAGGTGGACGGCAAGTACTACTATACGTATTGTACGAATTTTTACGACGGGGAACGGGCGGAAGGAAGTCCGCCGCCAGGAGAGATTGCGTATATGGTCAGTGAAAGTCCGATGGGGCCTTGGACATACAAGGGAACCATTCTGAAAAATCCAATCCATTTCTTCGGCATTGGCGGCAATAACCATCATGTCATATTCCAGTTCCGCGATGCATGGTACATTGCATATCATGCCCAAACATTGTCCAAAGCGATGGGCGTGCCTAACGGCTACCGATCGACGCACTTAAATCGGGTTCACTTTAGTGAAGACGGTTCAATTCAAGAAATTATAGCAGATTATAAAGGCGTAGAGCAGGTTAAGCATCTTGATCCATATCAGCGTGTTGAAGCAGAGACGATCGCTTGGAGTGCAGGAGTGAAGGTGGAACCGCTGACTGCTAATGATGCGGATCAGGACCACTCTGCTCGATTCATAGTGACCGACATTCATGACGGGGATTGGACAGCCGTATCCAAGGTGGACTTCGGCACCGGTGCAGCTGAATTCATCGTATCCGTACGGAGTGGAGAAGGCCCCTGGAGCATTGAGCTGCGTTTAGGTAGTCCAGAAGGCACGCTCATCGGAACGGTCAACGTACCTTCTGCGAAAGGCTCGCTGTGGACTGAAGTCAAAACGGAAGTGACAGGCGCATCAGGAATCCATGATTTGTACATGGTCTACCGAGGGGAAAATAACGTAACGGGCATCCAGATCGACGATTGGCAATTTAGCAAGTAAGGGATGGGGGCCGTATGCTTCTCATAAATGAGAGGCATACGGCCCTTATTAGTTAGGAGCGAAAGCGTACGAGCAAATTGCGGCTGTCTTCACGCGTATTACGGGAAAACAGCCGCTTTGATCGTTTATGGGTATTTCTTTCGATACATATTCGCACTGACGCCGGTGTACGTTTTGAATTTCTTGTAAAACCAATCCATTTCCGTGTAACCCACTTCCTTCGCAACCTCGTACACCTTCATATTGGTCCTTTCGAGCAGAAGCTTAGCCTTCTCCATTCGCTGGATCAGCAAATATTCATTGAAGGTCATGTTCTCATGGGTTTTGAATTTTTGCCCTAAGTAAGCGCAGTTGTAGTGCAGCTTGTCGGAAATTTGTTTCAACGTAATGTGCTGATGAAGCTCTCGGCTGACGTATTCCTTTACTTTATCGATAATGCCCGCCGGAGGATCGGGCAGCTTGCGAGAATCTTGTGAGGTCTGATGCTGTTGATCAGGCAGTGGATCTGAGTCAAGCACTCGTTTGACGGACTCCAGGCTCGACACCAATTCGTTCGGATGAAATGAATCCGGCAAATAATCAAAAACTTGATAACTCATTGCTTTTCGTACGAGATAAAAGTCTCGGCTGCCGCCCATAAGGATGATGGGCACGAGGCTTTGATACCGGATTTTTGCGCAAAGCGCGATTCCGTCTGTCGGCTCCTCCTTCATCGAGATCAGGACGAGCGAGAAAGGTTGTTTCCTGAATAAGGCTAAGGCGTCTTCTGCCGTGTCGGCGATGTCCTCTAAACTAAACCCTAGGTCCTTCCAATCGGGCATATGTTGCGTCTTTTTTCTCCAATACTGATCTGGATCAACAAGCAGCATCTTATACACGATGGTTACCTCCCAACTGTTTTTGCGGCATTCAGAATACAGAAAAAAGAATACGCTTTCATTATCTGGATTTCTGCGGGATGAAACAATGTGCTTTTCTTTGCATCGCTAACCGTTGTTTACTTGTTGGCATCATCGTCCGAGTGACGCGGTCTAGGGCCACGTGCTTCCTATAATTTGAAGGGTGTGACACCTATGGTTCATCCGGTTGTTGGGTAAAAATGAAAGCGCTATGATTTCGTTGTATCTAATTTGCTTAAGGGGGATTTACAGTGCGAATTCACAAGATAACGGTATTGCTTCTTAGTTTCATACTCGTGCTGGCTGCTTGCAGCAGCGGCAACAGCAATGGTTCAAATCAAAATCAGGGCGGCAATAACGGCGCGAATCATGGCACGAATCAAGGGACCAATGAAAATACTTCTTCCCAAAACAATGAAGAAACGGTTGAGGAAGATTCCGGAACACCGGAAATGGAATTTGACATGGGAGGCAGAACGATCAAGATCGTGTCTTGGTGGGACATGACGATTCCAGAGGATAACCCGGACAACATTCAGCGCAAAGCGAATCTGGAAGCGCTGATGGAGAAGCACAACTTTAAGGTAGAATACATCGCCTTGGATTACGAGGAGTATCAAGACAAAGTAGTGGCCTCCTTAATGGCAGGCGAGCCGCTTGGAGATATCATCCGCATGGGGAAAGCGTATATGATTCCATCGCTCGTCAAGCAAGACTTGTTCTGGCCGGTGGATGAATACATCACCAATGACAAAGTGTTCAATTTAAAGGTGACTCAAGAATACTCACAGTTTGAAGGCCGGGGTTACGGATTTTTTGACGGAACGAACATTATTACGGGCATTTATTACAACCGAACGCTCATGAACAATTTGGGGATGAAGCCGCTTCAAGAATACGTTGATGAAGATAATTGGACATGGGAGACCTTCATTCAAGTCGCCAAAGAGGCGAATAAGGATACGAATAACGATGGGAAGCTGGATACGTGGGGACTCGCTTCCGGATCATTTTTAGATCAAGCGATGGCAGCGAATGAAACAGATTACGTGATCGGAAATCAACAAAATTTAGATGATCCAAAAGTGGTTGAGGCGTTTAATTTCATCTCCCGGCTGGCAACGGAGAACGTAGCGAGACCAACAGAAGGCGGTGATTGGACGGAGCCTAGTGTATTTTTCCGTCAAGGCAACACGCTGATGTATGCAGGGGCCGATTATGAAGCCTCCGGAATTAAGCAGGACATGCAGGATTATGACATCGGGTTTCTGCCATTCCCTAAGGGACCAAGTGCAAGCACGTACCATGCGGTTGAACCGGCACTTCAGTACTTGACGATTCCGAAGAAGTCCGAGAACCCAGAACAGCTGATCTATATTTGGGAAAAAATTAATGATATCGAGTCGATTTATGACTACCCGGGTCAGGCTGCTCTGGAAAGCAACTTTGACAACGAGACAGACATCGAGAACGCACTCATCGCTAGAGAAAATATGAATATCATTGACAGGCAGTCGTTCCCGTCTATTCCGTACTATGACCTATTAGGGGAATTGACCAGCGGTGTATCCGTATCTACGGTGATTGAGAAGTATAAAGCGACGTTCCAATCCGCCATCGATGAAGTGTATAAGCAATAAGTTACTTGAAAGGTTCCTTATGAACAGTCCCCGTTTCGAAGCTTTCTTCGTGGGGGCTGTTCATTCGAATATGGATACTTTTGCTTCAGGAGGGGAGAAAAGTTGAGCATTTTAAAGAAGAAGTATGTTTCTGTCCTACTGATTGTCGCTTTGTTGCTGATGCTAATTTGGGTCTTCTTTCCTTCGGATTCATCCGGCCCCCCGCAGGTGATGGCCATGGATGACTTCGTGGCGGTAACGGACGCGGCGGATGGAAACAGCTATGACGCATATTTGGAGCAGCATATGAACTCCCCAAGACCGAGTCAGACGATTCGAATTGAGGGGGAGCACTTCGTGCAGGCGTCGGGCGGCAGCTTCGAAATTATGGAGAGGCCCTATGGCTTGGATGGGGCGGCTGTCATGACGCCGGAGACGGGAACGATCAGCTGGGATGTAAAGGTGAGCGAATCCGGTCTCTATCATATGAGAATCCACTATTATCCAGTGGAAGGAAAAAGCTCAGCCATTGAACGGGAGTTTGCCCTGAACGGAGCAGTTCCCTTTGACGGATCAGACGTCCTATTGTTCGATCGGGTATGGGATAACCGGGACGATCAAATACAGAGGGACGATCGTGGAAACGAGCTGCGGCCAAGACAGGTGGAGAACCCGGTATGGCAGCTTACGCCGTTCTCGGACAGTGAGGGGTATTACGAGGAACCGTTCTTATATTATTTTGAAAACGGAGTGCAGCGAATTTCCTTCACGTCTTTACGTGAGCCGATGCTCGTTGATTATATCGAGCTGTATCAGGAAGAAGAGCCTAAGCCGTATCAAGAGGTGCTGGCTGAATACGATGCGAAGGGCCTAGAACCGGTACAAAATCACGAAATGATTATTCAAGCGGAGGATGCGGTTTCGAAATCATCACCGACGCTGTACCCGTTATCGGATCGTTCGAGTCCTCAGCTGGTTCCTTATCACGTCTCCAAAATCCGCATCAATACGATTGGCGGACTGAACTGGAAGCAGCCAGGACAGTGGATTGAATGGGAGTTTGAGGTGCCGGAAGAGGGGCTGTACCAAATTGCCCTGAAACGAAAGCAGGATCAGCTCCGGGGGGTATACGCCACACGGAGTTTGATGATCGACGGCCGTTATCCATTCGAGGAAATGAAGCGGATTCGGTTTCATTATGACTCCGATTGGAAGATGGATGTCTTGGGAGAAGAGGAGCCTTATTTATTCCATCTAACCGAGGGGACGCACCGGATTCGCTTGGAGGTAACGCTAGGGGAAATCGCGCCGCTCATCCGCACGATTGAGTCCAGTGTGCTCTCACTCAATGAGATGTATCGCAAAATATTGATGATTACTTCCAACACGCCCGATCCGTATCGTGACTATCAATTGGAAAAGCGTATTCCAGGGATGGTAGAGACGTTTAAGGAGCAGGCCGAAACGATTCAGAGCGTTGCCGATTATTTGGAGCAAGCAACAGGGGAACGAAGCGATAAGGTAGCGATTCTGCATACGATGGTGCGTCAGCTGGAGGAAATGGCGGAACAACCTGAAACGGTGGCAAGACGCCTCGATACGTTCAAAATCAATGTTGGGGGGCTGGGCACCTGGATTCTCACGATACGGGAGCAGCCGCTTTCTCTCGATTATCTCGTCGTTTCTTCACCTGGCGAAGAGCTGCCAAGAGCGGAAGCGACCTTCTTAGAGCAAGCGCAGCATGAGCTTGGAGCCTATGCTGCTTCTTATATCGAGGATTACGACAGCATTGGCAATACCGGGGAAAGTGACCGTTCGATCACGGTGTGGGTGACCACAGGCCGGGATCAGGCGCAGGTGCTGAAAGGATTAATTGACGATACCTTTACGCCCGAAACGAATATATCGGTGAAGCTGAGGCTCGTGGAAGGGAATATTTTGCTGCCTGCTACGCTCGCCGGGGAAGGGCCGGATGTGGCGATGCAGATCGGTGAAGATATACCGGTCAACTATGCGATGCGCAGCGCGGCGCAGGATTTGACGGTATTCGAGGACATCGAAGAGGTGACTTCCCGTTTCCGCGACAGCGCTTTAGTCCCTTATACGTATGATGGAGGCTTGTATGCACTGCCCGAACAGCAGATCTTCCCTATGCTCTTTTATCGCAAGGATATTTTGGAAGAACTAGAATTAACACCACCAGAGACATGGCAGGACGTATACAACATGATTTCCGTACTTCAAAAGCACAACATGGAGTTTTATTTGCCGCTGGAAGACACATTGAATAATGCCAATCTCGTTCCAAACGCCACCTTTGCGATGCTGCTGTATCAGAACGGAGGCGAATTCTACAGTGCGGATCAAAAGCAAAGCGCGCTCGATTCCGACATTTCGATGGAAATGTTTAAAAAATGGACGCAATTTTATACCAACTATAAGTTCCCGCTGAAGGCGGACTTCCCGAACCGGTTCAGAACGGGGGAGATGCCGATCGGCATTGCGGATTATACGACCTATAACATGCTGACCGTCATGGCGCCGGAAATCAAAAATTTATGGGACTTCACGATCGTTCCGGGTACGGTTCAGGAAGACGGCACGATCAACCACGAAGTGGCCAGCCATACGACGGGCGTGATGATGCTTCAGAATGCAAAGGATAAAGAGTCAGCCTGGGAGTTTATGAAATGGTGGACAGATCAAGAGACACAAATCGCTTACGGGCGAGAGATGGAAGGGTTAATGGGAGCCGCGGCGCGTTATCCAACGGCGAATATCGAAGCGCTTGAGCAGCTGCCTTGGCCTGCCAAGGATTACAGGAACCTAGAAAGCCAATGGCAGTGGGTCAGAGGGATCCCGCAAGTGCCGGGCGGATACTTTACCGGAAGACATTTGGACAATGCGTTCCGCAAAGTCGTTAATGGCAACGAAAATCCTCGCGAGGCGTTATCGGACTATATCTTATACATTAACGATGAAATCGAGATCAAGAGAAAGGAATTTAATTTACCGTACTAGTCAGGGGGTGGAAGTCGATGCAAGCCGAAACAACCAGCGGGACCGCACCAAATGTCATCCATCAGGCAGAGCCGTCAAGGCGAAAGCAATTCTTGAAAGAACTGAAGAAGAGCAAGCATTACTATGTGCTGATGAGCCCGTATATGATCATTTTCTTCTTGTTTACTGTCATACCGGTCGTCGTTTCACTCGGTCTCAGTTTCTTCTATTTCAATATGCTGGAGCTTCCGCGGTTTGTCGGGTGGCAGAACTATTCCAGGTTGTTTTTAAATGACGATGTGTTCATGACCGCTTTGAAGAATACACTGCTGTTCGCTGTCATAACCGGACCGATCAGCTACATCGCTTGTTTTCTTTTCGCCTGGATTATTAATGAGCTGTCACCCAAGGTCCGGGCGTTCATGACATTAATCTTTTATGCACCTTCCATTTCCGGAAATGTGTTCTTCATTTGGCTGATAGTGTTTTCCGGGGACAGCTACGGCTATTTAAACGGATTTTTAATGAAAATCGGATTGATTTTGGAGCCGATTCAATGGCTGCAGGATGAGAAATATATATTGACGATCATTATTATCGTCCAGCTGTGGCTCAGCTTAGGAACAAGCTTCTTGGCTTTTATCGCGGGGCTGCAAACGATCGATAAATCTCTCATTGAAGCAGGTGCAATGGATGGAATTAAGAATCGCTGGCAGGAGCTTTGGTTTATTACACTGCCTTCCATGAGACCGCAGCTGTTGTTCGGGGCGGTCATGCAAATTACAGCTTCGTTCGCAGTAGCGGAGGTATCGATTGCACTTGCCGGCTTCCCAAGCGTGAATTACGCGGGGCATACGGTTGTAACACATTTGATGGATTTCGGAACGATCCGTTTCGAGATGGGTTACGCTTCCGCTATTGCTACGGTGCTGTTCGGCATCATGATTGGGACGAATATGCTGACGCAAAAACTGCTGAGAAAGGTGGGTGAGTAACGATGGTCATGAAAGTAATGGCAGTATTTCGGGTGTCAAGGAAGCTTAATCGTTCTTTGACTGTCAGCTTTATGCTGTTCTTACTCCTTGCCTTGTTCGGTTCCTTTATGGCGCTTCCGCTCATCTATACGATTAACAATGCGTTTAAGCCGCTGGACGAATTGTTTATTTTCCCGCCGCGTTTTTTTGTCAACAATCCGACGATGGATAACTTCTATGATTTGATGTCTTTAATGGGGAATTCATGGGTGCCGTTCTCGAGGTATATCGCCAATTCACTCTTGATCACTGTGGTCGGCACACTGGGTCACATTTTACTTGCCTCGGCTGCGGCCTATCCGCTGGCGAAATACCGCTTTCCCGGTTCCAAAGCCCTGTTCTCGATCGTCGTGCTGTCGCTGATGTTCTCTCCGCATGTGACGTCGATTCCGAACTACATGGTGATGTCGTGGCTCGGCTGGATCAATACGCATGCGTCCATCATTGTCCCATCCTTGGCGTTTCCGTTAGGACTATTCCTCATGAAGCAATTTATGGAGCAAATTCCAGATGCATTGCTGGAAGCGGCCAAAATTGACGGAGCCAGCGAATATCGCGTGTTCTGGTCGATTGTGATGCCGAACGTAAAGCCAGCCTGGCTCACCTTAATGGTGCTTCAATTTCCGGCGTTATGGGGAACCGACGGGGGCAGCTTCATCTATAGTGAAAATTTAAAAACGCTGCATTATGCATTGGGTCAGATCGCGCAGGGAGGGATTGCGCGGGCTGGTGTTGCCGCGGCAGTCTCACTGATCCTCATGATTGTTCCAATTACACTCTTTATCATCTCCCAGAGCAGCGTCATGCAGACGATGGCGACCTCTGGAATGAAAGAGTAGAAGGGAGCTGTGCACATTGAAAAGCTTGCGGCATATCAGAACAACGATACTGACGGCGCTTTGCTTGCTGCTGGGATTCGCAGCCACGGGGACGAGCGCCCAAGCAGCAGGTGATACAGCTTCCTATCATTATTCCTTCTGGGGAGATACAACGGCTGCACCTGCGGCATATCAAGCGACGGAGCTGTTGACAGGAGAGAGCATAGGAGCAGGGGCGTTCGTGGAACCAAATGATCTATTCGTGACCAATGATCAACGAATATACGTGCTTGATTCAGGGAACCACCGCGTTGTCGTCATGGACGATCGATTTCAGCTTTTGCAAGTGATCGATTCGTTTCAGCGAGAAGGACAAACCGATACGTTCAACCAGCCACAGGGTCTCTTTGTCACCGAGGATCTGCATGTGCTGATCGCCGATACGGGAAATCAGAGGGTGGTACATCTAGATCAAGACTTGAAGCTCGTTAAGATCATCAACGCGCCGGAGTCTGAGCTGCTTCAGGACAACTTTCAGTTTCAACCGGTACGGGTTGTTGTCGATCGTGCCAACCGGGTATACGTAATGGCAGCCGGCGTGTTCGACGGCTTTATGGAATTTAACGCGGACGGCGATTTTGTCTCATTCATCGGAGCGAACCGTGTTCATGTTGACCCGGTCGAGTATGTATGGAAGATGCTGTCGACACGGGAGCAGCGCAGTCAAATGGTCATGTTTACCCCTACGGAATTTACAAACTTAGATATCAACGACGAAGGGTTTATTTATGCGACCAACGGGGACGAGGTAGGCGATCCCATTAAGAAGCTGAACGCGCAGGGGAACGACATTTTACGGAGAGAAGGGTATTCCACTCCTAGCGGGGATATAAAGTATTTCTCCGATGAGGGGCCTTCCCGCTTAATAGACATCGATGTGACAGACAGCGAGATGTATTCCGTCCTCGATTCGAAACGGGGCAGAATTTTCACTTATACGGGCGATGGACATTTGATGTACATTTTCGGGGAGATCGGCAATCGGATCGGGGAATTCAATACGCCCATATCGATCGAACGAATAGGTGACGATATGCTTGTGCTGGATAAGGCGCTTGGGGAAATGACGGTATTCAAAACGACCGAATATGGCCGGACGCTGAATGAGGCGGTTCGAAGCTACTACCGAGGAGAAGAGGAAAAGGCGTACCAATTATTCAATGAAACGATCAATATGAATGCCAATCTGGAATTCGCCTACGCCGGAATCGGCAAAGCGCTGCTGCGGCAAGGAGAGTATGCCGAGGCGATGAAGTATTTCAAGCGAAGCATGGACCAGGAAAATTATTCGAAGGCGTTCCTGCTGTATCGCAAGCAAGTGATGCGGGAACATTTCTCTACGGTCATGTCCGGTATCGTCATCGTGGTCCTAAGCGCCATTTTTATCAGAATGTACCGGAAAAAGAAGGGCGGAAAGAGGGTGGTTTCCATTGAATAAAGAGCTGATCAAATATCCGCTTGGGCTTATCGTTCACCCCTTTAACGGCTATTGGGACCTTAAATACGAGAGCAATCGGAAGACGAACTTGATCCTCTCGATTGTGATTTTGTTTCTTCTTTCTGTGACGAATATTTTGCACAGCCAATACAGCGGGTTCATCATTAACCTCGTGCATCCGAATGAATTGAACAGCTTGTTAGAGGTAACGTACGTCGTGGTTCCGGTATTGTTCTGGTGTGTTGCCAATTGGTCGCTCACAACGCTTATGGACGGAGAAGGGAAGTTTGTTGAAATTTTCACTTCAACCTGCTTTGCGCTTATTCCGCTGATCGTCATTAAGTTTCCGTGGATATGGCTCAGCAATTTCATCTCTATGCAGGAGTCCGCCTTTTATTATTTTTCTGACAGCGTCGCCGTTCTCTGGTTTTTGTTTTTGTTGTTTGTCGGGAACATGACGGTGCATCAATTCACGCCCTCGAAGACGATCGGTACGATTGTTTTAACAGTGGTGGCAATGGGCTTTATGGCGTTTCTATGCTTATTGTTTTTTAGCTTAATCCAGCAAATCGTTTCTTTCGTTACGGTAATTTATCAAGAAATCGTTCTGAGAGGATGAGAAAGGGGGAGAGATGCAGGATGAAAAAAACAACATTCCTGTTCATCACGATGCTTCTATGTGTACTAATGATTGCGGGATGCTCTGATTCAGACCAAAAGACGAATGGGGAGCCAGTGCAGACATTCGCGTTACCAAGTGGGGAGGCGGTGACGGCATCCTTTACCGATACGCGGGTTGCGGGCATGAAGGGCATTGCTGAGAACGAGCAGCTGCGCTTGTTCCTTGACGATCAGACAGGCGCTGTCGCTGTCCTTCATAAGAAAAGCGGGGAAATATGGCACAGCAATCCAGTCGATCGGGATTCGGATCCTTTAGCCGCCGGAATTAACAAGGATTTATTATCCTCACAGCTGAAAATCGACTTTTACAATATGTTAGGACAAACGAGCTCCGTCAATTCTTATTCCGATAGTGTGGTTCATAACCAGCTTGCCTTTGAACGTATTCCAAGCGGGATCAGGGTGACCTATCAATTTGGAACAGATGAGAAAACGGCCGATGATATGCCGATGATGATCAGCAAGGAACGTTTGGAACGTTTCATGAGCGGGTTGGATAAGACGGGGCAGCGAGCATTAATTATCGCGTATACCGAGGATAAGGAGAAGTCGGTCTACGTGCGGAACGACCAAGCGCTGCAGGGGCTGCAGCTGGAGCGGGCGCTCAAGGCATTGGAGGACGCGGGGTACACGGAGGAAGATTTGCTTCGCGATATAGAAGAGAACAGCTTGGATCAGACGAAGCCGGAGCCGCGTATTTTCCTTGCAGCGGTGGAGTATACCTTGGACGGAGAGCATCTTGTCGTGAACGTTCCCATCTCCCGTATTCAGTATCCTGAAGAATATCCGGTGAACAGCATCTCTGTCTTGGGCTTCTTTGGTGCCGCAGGAACGGATGTGAGCGGTTCGATATTGGTTCCGGACGGTTCCGGTGCGCTGATACATTTCAATAACGGCAAAACCAAATATCCAGCCTATCAGCAGCAAGTGTACGGCAGCGATTTGGCGATGGAATCGACCGATTACGATGCGCGGAATGAGGAAGTCAGACTGCCGGTATTTGGCATGATCCGGGAGAATACTGCCTTTCTCGGCATCATTGAGGAAGGAGCGTCTGCAGCAACGATCCATGCCGACATCAGCGGCCGGCTGAACAGCTATAACTACGTCTACCCGAGCTTCTATGTGCTGAACAAGGGCGAAGTCACGCTGGATGCTAGTGATCAGAAACGCTCGCTGCCCAAATTCCAGGAACAACCGATGAAATCGGATTTTACGGTTCGTTATGCTTTCCTCAGCGGCGAAGACGCTTCCTACCAAGGGATGGCGCGGTATTATCAGCAGTATTTGCTGAACACCGGCGGACTACCGCAGCCGCAGGAGCAGACCGCAAGCGACAGTCCGTTCTATGTGGAGCTCATCGGGGCCATTACGAAGCAGAAGCATATGGCAGGGATTCCGTATCAGTCGCTTGAAGAGCTAACGACGCTCGAAGAGGCGAAGTCCATCGTACTGCAAATGAAAGAACGGGGGATTCACCATATCAAGCTGAAATATGCCGGCTGGTTCAATGGAGGGCTCGATCATAAAGTTCCGGAGCGCGTATCGGTTGATGGAGCGATTGGCGGAAGCAAAGGTTTGGAAAAATTTGTTTCGTTTGCTGAAGCGGAGGGTATTTCATTTTACCCAGATACGGCCATTGTCATCGCTCATCATAGCGAAGGTTTTAGTGAAACCAAGGATGCATCTAGGACGCTGAGCGGTGTGCCTGCCAAGCTGTATCCTTTGGACTTGGCTCTGAACCGCCGTGATCGGGATCGTTCACCGTCGTATATCGTTTCGCCTCGGCTCGTAAACACGTATGCGAGTACAGTGACGAAGAAGCTGGAGGAATACGAGACGGGCGGCATCTCTCTTCGTGATTTGGCCGATCAGCTGAACAGCGATTTCAGGGAAAATCGGCAAATTGACCGAACGGAATCGGAGGACATCTCGGTCCAAGCGCTGGAGCATATACGCGGCAAACTAGAAGTCATGGCAAGCGGGGGAAATGCTTATGCGCTGCCTTACTTGACCGATATTACGAATGCGCCGATGAAAAGCAGCAAATTCAAAATAGAAGATGAAGAAATTCCATTCTATTCAATGGTTGTGCGAGGCTTTATCGATTATACGGGAGCGCCGTTCAACTTATCTACTTACACAGGCTCCAAGCCGTATGTGCTGAAATGCCTGGAGTACGGAGCGGGCGTGTACTTCGAATGGATCTATAAGCCGAACTATGAAGTAAAGGATACAGAATATGACGATCTATACGCTGTGAACTATGAGCAATGGATTGATCAGGCCGCCGAAATGTATGAAGAGGTGAATGCATTTTTAAAACAAGTCCAGGGCGAGCGAATCATTTCACATGAGAAGCTGGACGAAGGCGTCATGAAAACAGTGTATGAAAATGGTGTATATGTCATCGTGAATTACAACGATCGGGAAGTGATGGCAGACGGCAGATGGATTGAAGCCGAGAGCTATTTGACAGGTGGTGGGAACCTTTGAGAGCTATACCGAAGCTAAGCTTGAAACAGAGAACGTACGCTCAGCAGAAGGCGTTTTGGGGCTTTATGTACGTTCTGCCGTGGCTGGTTGGATTCGTATTCTTCTTCTTCATTCCGCTCCTGTCTTCCATTCGTTACAGCTTCAGCAACATCGAAGCGAATGAAGATGGCATGATCATTGAATTTATCGGTTGGGCGAATTATGTGGAGGCGCTGACCGTGAACACCAGCTTTAACCGTATTCTAGTTGAATCGATTGTCAACATGGTGGTCAACGTGCCGCTCATTGTCATATTCAGCCTGTTTATCGCGGTGCTCCTCAATCAGAAATTTATCGGCAGATCGATTGCCCGATCGATATTTTTCCTGCCGGTCATTCTCGCATCGGGCATCATCATGACACTTGAAAGCAGCAGCTTGATCCAAGCGGTGAACGAGCAGAACGCCGGCTCCGGCATGATCAATGCGTTAAGCAGCTTCGAGCTCGAAAAAATGATGCTGGAAGCCGGGGTCAGCGATACGATTGTCAATTATCTTACAGGCGCTGTCGATCGCATTTATGAAATTGTCAGTCAGTCTGGCGTTCAAATATTGATTTTCCTTGCAGGCATTCAAACGATCTCGCCGCAGCTTTACGAAGCGTCCAAGATGGAAGGGGCCACCGGGTATGAATCGTTCTGGAAAATTACGTTTCCGATGGTCAGTCCGCTCATTCTCGTCAATGTCATTTATACGATTATCGACTCCTTCTCGAGAAATGCGATGACGGATCTCATTCGCGAGACAGGCTTCGCCAAATTCAACTTCGGACTTAGCTCCGCCATGGCCTGGGTCTATTTCCTCGCGATCGCGGTCATATTGCTGGTCTGCTCCTACGTGGTGTCCAGAAGAGTGTTCTACCATGAATAAGAAGGGAAGGTGAGAGCTTTGATAATCTTGCGTCTGCTGTCGGTCGAACGGCTGAAGCGCTGGCTTTGGTCGTTCGTGCGGCTGATCCTGCTTGCGGGACTTTCGTTCGTCATTTTATATCCGATCATCCAAAAGATATCGACGGCTATCAAACATAAGACCGATCTGTATTCACCGATCGTCGTATGGATTCCAGAGCATTTTTCTCTGGACAATTTCAGGCAGGCGATATCGATTATGGATTATTGGACGACGCTGCTAAATACGATCTCGCTGTCGGCGATGACGACCGTCTTCACCGCTGTATCCTGTGCATTGGCAGGCTATGGTTTTGCGCGGCTGAAATTTAAAGGAAGCAACCTGCTGTTTGCAGGCGTCATTCTTACGATATTAGTTCCACCGACGACCATTCTCATCCCGATCTATATGAATTTGAAGGATTTCACCTTAATGGGATTGATTCCGCTTTTCACTGGTGATTCGATCAATTTATTGAACACGTACTGGCCGTTTATATTAACATCGCTAACCGCTAATTCGCTGAAAGCCGGACTCTATATTTTTATTTTTCGGCAATTTTTCAGAGGGATTCCGAAGGAGATTGAAGAAGCGGCCTATATCGATGGGGCTGGTGTCGGTAAAACGTTTCTGCGCATCATGCTGCCGAACGCTGTACCATCCATCATTACGGTTACGCTCTTCGCTTTTGTGTGGCAGTGGAATGACAGCTTTTTCACGACAACGTATTTAACGTCCAGCAAAGTGATGTCGACGCAGCTTTCTTCTCTGCCTTATAACCTGTCGATGCAGCTGACGGACGGGGCATCATCAAAGGCCGATCCGTTCTATTTGAGCATGGTGCAGGATACCGGCATTTTGCTCGCTATTTTGCCACTGATCATTATATATTTGTTCGTTCAGCGATACTTCGTTGAAAGTATTGAGCGAAGCGGGCTTGTGGGATAAGGCTGCACGGGGAAACTGAAGGCAGGCTCCTTGCGCGCGGCCGCAGATTGTACGCTGCAGGGCGCTTGGATGAAAGCAGAGTTCATGGAGAATCGATCAAGGTGGTGGTGCTCATGCCGCGTTTAACGCGTTTAAGAGGCAGGCGATGGATGCTCATTGGAATCAGCGGGGCAGTGATTGCGGCGGTCATTGCGCTGCTGCTACTGTACAAGGTGGACGGGAACGGTCCTGATGAAGCCAGTCATCTCACGAATACAGCTGAAGGGGAGATGACGGTGAAGACAGGTGAGAACGCAGCAGATACATCAAATGGTCATGCCGATCCTGAAGAGGAACCGTTAAGCAATCCAATTACAGCCGAGCCGAAGGAGGATCCGGTGGCAGCTTCGGTGCAGACTGACATCCCCTCACTCGCTGAGTCATATGCTGATTACTTTCCGATCGGGGCCGCGATTGAGCCGTATCAGATGACGGGACTGCATGCCGACATGCTGAAGAAGCATATGAATTGGCTGGTGGCGGAAAATGCGATGAAGCCGGCATCGCTGCAGCCTCGAGAGGGCGAGTTTCAGTGGGAACAAGCAGACCGTATGGTCCAGTTTGCTCGGGAGAACAAAATGGAGCTTCGCTTCCATACGTTGGTCTGGCACAATCAGACGCCGGATTGGTTCTTCCTGGATGCCGAAGGCAAGCCGATGGAGAATGAGACCGACCCAGTGAAGCGCGAAGCGAACAAGAAGCTGCTGTTGGAGCGGCTGGATACCCATGTTCGGACAATTGTCGAACGGTATAAGGACGACATTCGCTCGTGGGATGTCGTTAATGAAGTGATTGAGCCGGCAGATCCTGACGGCATGCGCGCAAGCTTATGGTATAAGCTGACAGGGACCGAGTACATTGAGACCGCTTTTCGTGCTGCTCGTGAAGCAGGCGGCAGCGACATCAAGCTGTATATTAACGATTACGGCACGGATGATCCGGTGAAGCGAGACCGTTTGGCTGAGCTGGTGACAGAGCTGCTGGACAAAGGCGTGCCGGTGGATGGCGTCGGCCATCAGACGCATATCAGTATCCACTGGCCAACCGTAGATTCCATCATCGAATCGATGCGGAAGTTTCATGAGCTCGGACTGGATAATCTGGTGACGGAGCTGGACATGAGCCTGTATGCATGGAATGACCGCTCGGATTTCGGTGAAGACATTCCGGAGGAGATACTGCAGAAGCAGGCCGATCGGTACGGCGAGCTGTTTGAAGCGTTTCGATCGAATCAGGAGCTGCTCAGCGGGGTCGTGTTGTGGGGAATTGCCGATGATCATACGTGGCTGAGCTCTTTTCCTGTGACCCGAACCGAGGCGCCGCTGCTGTTCGATGAACTGCTGCAGGCCAAACCGGCATTTTGGGCCGTTGTCGATCCGTTACAACAGCCGTAAAGCAGGAAAATATAGGCTGAAAACGAATACTATGATGAAAAGAGGAGGGTTTGATCTATGCCAAAGCCTAACGAACCGATCGTCACGCATATATACACCGCTGACCCGTCTGCGCACGTCTTTGAAGGAAAGCTGTATATTTATCCGTCCCATGACTTGGACCATGACGGCCCGTCGAACGATAACGGGGATCAGTACAAGATGGAGGATTATCACGTCTTATCGATGGACGATCCAAACTCTCCGGTCACTGATCACGGTGTGGTCCTGCACCTTCGAGATATACCATGGGCCTCGAAGCAGCTGTGGGCGCCGGATGCGGCTTACAAGAACAACACATATTATTTGTTTTTCCCTGCACGTGACCTGGAAGGGAATTTTCGAATTGGGGTAGCGACAAGCTCGTCGCCAGCCGGACCATTCGAGCCGCAGCCTTCTTATATAGAGGGCAGCTTCAGTATCGATCCAGCTGTGTTCATCGATGACGACGATGAAGCTTATATGTTTTTCGGAGGACTGTGGGGCGGACAGCTCGAGAAATGGCAGAGCGGCACCTTCGATCCCGATGGCAAGGAGCCTGCTCATGATATGCCTGCACTTGGCCCGCGCGCAGCTAAGCTCAGCGCGGATATGCTGGCGCTGCAAGGGGCGCCGCAGGATATTTCGATCGTCGATGAGGATGGGCGCCCGATTTTAGCTGGCGACGAGGAGCGGCGCTTTTTTGAAGGTGCGTGGGTTCACAAATATAACGGCTGGTACTATTTGTCGTATTCCACAGGAACAACGCATAAGCTGGTCTATGCGGTCAGCCGCCATCCGATGGGTCCGTACACATTCAAGGGCACGATCCTGACGCCGGTCATCGGCTGGACTACGCATCATTCCATCGTACAATTCCAAGATCGGTGGTACTTGTTCTATCACGACAGCTCGTTGTCCGAAGGTGTCAACCACAAGCGCTGCGTTAAATTTACAGAGCTGCATTACAATGAGGACGGCACGATTCAAACGATTGACCCTTATCCGGGTAAATAAAAGAAGAGGTATTACAAAAAGATCGCATCTCTCGCGAAAGTGACAGGAGAATGACGATCTTTTTTTTGTCATCTTCTGCTGCCATATGTAATGGGCGGTACGATACGACCTATAAAATGAAGGGTGATGAACAAAGCTTTGGCAGGTTGTTGATGAACTGGCGCAGGGCTACACTGTCCTTGTTATGAATGTTTGTGCTTGCTGCATAGGCTGATAATAGACAAGGGAGCTGATGATGTGATGAAACCAATACCAAAGCTGCATGAAGTATTCGGGAGCTATTTTGATGTGGGCGCCGCAGTGAACAAAGTAACGATCAAAACACAGCAGGATCTGCTTCGACAACATTTCAATAGTGTCACGGCGGAAAATGAAATGAAGTTCGAGCGGCTGCATCCTAAGGAGCATGTGTACACATTTGATGATGCGGATCGTATCGTTTCCTTTGCGAAAGCTGGAGGCATGGCGGTAAGAGGACATACGCTGGTATGGCACAATCAAACGCCGTCTTGGGTGTTCGAGCAGCCTTCGGGAGAACAGGCGGACGGGGAGATGCTGCTGGCAAGAATGAAGTCCCACATCCACACGGTCATGTCGCGGTATAAAGGAAGTATTTATGCTTGGGATGTCGTCAACGAGGCGATATCGGACAAAGGCGGAGAATTTCTGCGCAGCTCCAAATGGCTGGACATTGTGGGGGAGGATTTCATTGCCAAAGCCTTTGAATATGCGCATGAGGCCGATCCGGGGGCGCAGCTGTTTTATAACGACTATAATGAATCGAACCCTGAAAAACGAGAGAAGATCTATAAGCTGGTGCAATCCCTGAAGGAAAAGGACGTTCCGATTCACGGGGTTGGCCTGCAAGCGCATTGGAGTTTGTTCCATCCTACCAAGGATGAAATTCGCGATGCGCTGGAGAGGTATGCTAGTCTCGGGGTCAAGCTGCATATTACCGAGCTGGACATCTCGGTATTTCAGCATGATGACCGCCGGACCGATCTGAAGGCGCCGACGGAGGAAATGCTTGAGCTTCAGGCACAGCGGTATGATGAGTGCTTTAAGCTGTTTAAGGAATTCAGCGAATGTATAACGTCGGTGACGTTCTGGGGAGCGGCCGATGATTATACGTGGCTCGATGATTTTCCGGTAAGAGGGCGAAAAAACTGGCCGTTTTTATTTGATACGAACCAGCAGCCGAAGGAATCCTTTTGGAAAGTAGTGAATGCCGCGGACGAGTAACGGATTCGGTGAGGAGGGATTGGATGAGCAAAACGGTGATCACGAACCCTGTCCTATGGGCCGATGTACCAGACCCCAGCGTAATCCGGGTAGGATCGACCTTCTATATGGTCAGCACCAGCATGCATATGATGCCCGGATGTCCAATTATGAAATCGGTCAATTTGATGGAGTGGGAGATCGTCGCTTACGTATTCGATACGTTGGAGGATAATAATGCCCATCAGTTGGCAGACGGGAAAGGGATTTATGGCAAAGGGTCGTGGGCCGCTTCTCTGCGTTACGATAACGGCACATATTATGTCTGCTTTTCAAGCCTGGACATGAAGCGGTTCTACATCTATCAGACCGATGATATCGAGAAGGGTCGCTGGGACCGATTCGTCATTGAAGGCTTGTACCACGATCCGAGTCTGCTGTTTGATGATGGGCGTGTCTTCGTCATCTACGGGAATGGAGATATTCGAATTGCCGAGCTGACGCAGGATGTGACCGCTCTGAAGACGGACGGAATTCAGCAGCAGCTGCTTGAGACGGAGAGCGAAGGGATCGGCCTTCGCTGCGAGGGATGTCATGCATACAAGTTAGGCGGCTATTATTATTTATTTTTCATCGAATGGCCGAAAACCGGAAATCGGCGCAGACGGCAGATTTGCTATCGTTCGAGGGAGCTGCTCGGTCCTTATGAACGCAAAGTTATCCTCGATGACGATATGGGCTATTTCAACAATGGTGTGGCACAGGGAGGAATCGTAGATACGCCAGCGGGTGAATGGTACGCGGTGCTGTTCCAAGATCATGGGGCCGTCGGCCGGATTCCTTGTGTCGTGCCCGTCGCTTGGGAGCAGGATTGGCCTGTGTTTGGGGTGGAAGGCAAGGTGCCGAAAGCCTTTGAAGCAGAGCTGCCGAGCTCACCTCAAGAGCCTCTAGTGCGAAGTGATGATTTCGATTATACCGACAACCGCCTAGGCTTGCATTGGCAGTGGAATCACAATCCAGACCCCGGCCTTTGGTCTGTTACGGAGCGGACGGGATTCCTTCGGTTAACGGCGGGAGACGTTGTGAGCAGTGTCGAATATGCTCGCAATACGTTGACCCAGCGGACGGAAGGGCCGGCTTGCAGCGGGCAAATCGCGATGGATATTTCCAAGATGAAGCCAGGAGATCATGCTGGAATGGCGGCGCTGCAGCATATTTACGGCACGATTGGAATTCGGGCGGAGGACAACGGCGACAAATACGTCGTCCTGTGTACTCGTCAAAAGAACGGAGAAGAAATAACCGCTGTACAAATGAAGTATGAGCGCGAGCAGGTTTATTTACGTATAGATTTCAATTTTGAGGATAACATCGATCTAGCCTATTTTTATTATTCCGCAGATGGCCTTCATTGGACATTGGCAGGAAGACCGTTACAGTTGAAGTATACACTGGATCACTTTATGGGCTGCCGGATCGGAATTTTTCATTATGCTGCTATGCAGCCCGGCGGCATGGTCGATGTGGACTATTTTCGTTATCAACGGAGCGAGTCTTTCAGTGAATTGCATGCTGCAAAGTAACGAATGGAACCGCTGTGCATATGCTGAGATAGCGAGTGTACAGGAGGGTTATTATGGCATATGTATGGGGAGTAGATTCCGCTTCGCCGGCGAATTCGTCTTTGCTGCAGTGCGTGATCACAAACTTCGGCAAGCCGCTCTATTGGGGCAGATATTTATCGACCGTTCCCGGCGCTGCGGATGGCTTGACGACACAGGAAATCTCGTTTCTGCACGGACAAAATGTGAAGATCCTGCCGATCTATAACGATTTTCGGCAAGCGGTCGGCTATGAGAACGGTAAAAATGCAGCGCGTGCTGCTGCCGGTCATGCTGCTAGGCTGGGAATTGCCAGGGGGACCTTCTTGTTCGCGAACATCGAGCGCTTCTTCAAGGTGGATGAAGCATGGATTCGCGGGTGGGTCGATACGATTCGAACGTCCGGTTATAAATCCGGAATGTACCACGATCCTATTCATGGTCCGTTTAGTGCAGCGTACTGCCGTGCGGTAAGCAAGGATTCTCGCGTGAAGACAGAGAGTGTGCTGTGGAGTGCGGAGCCGGAACGGACCGTCACAGGTCCGCAGAATGCTCCTGCCTATGCGCCGTACAGTCCGAAATGCGGCGGGAATGTATGGGGCTGGCAGTATGGCCGGGATTCGAAAACATGCCCGATCGATACGAATCTGATCGATACACGCTTGTACGGGCAATTATTTTGAAGAGTGAAGATCGTCTTTCCCATGCTGGGCGGACGATTTTTTGTATGAAGAATTTCATACATGATGCGGAACAGGAAGACCAATGAATTTCTTGTGAATCCCATGGATAAAACAGGAAAATGCCGCTTTCTACAGAATATCTATTTTGATAATACATGCTGAATTTGATGATTGGAGAGGTAGATGGTAATGACGTATTTATTGTGGCCGGAAGGCGCACCTCATGCGATGGGTACAGAGTCTGAAGACCAGCCTTATTTGGAGCCGTACTTGATCGAAGCAGGTGAAAAGGAAACTCCCTGTGTCATCGTATTTCCAGGCGGGGGCTACCAATATAGAGCGGACCATGAAGGGGCACCGATTGCTCAGTGGCTGAACTCGCTCGGAATCTCGGCATTTGTTTTACATTATCGGGTAAAGCCTTACAGCTACCCTGTTCCATTGATTGACGCACAACGAGCGATACGCTACGTGCGTACGCATGCCCAAGAATGGCAAATTGATCCGAATCGGATTGGCATTCTCGGTTTCTCCGCTGGAGGACATTTGGCCGCTTCGGCAGGAGTTCATTTTGATTTTGGAGTGCAGGACGCGCCGGACCCGGTGGATCGGATCAGCAGCCGTCCGGATCTTATGGTGCTTTGTTATCCAGTCATCACGTTCGCTAAGCCATATACGCATGATGGTTCGATGCATAACCAGCTTGGTCCAGAACCGGACAAAGCTCTCATCGAAAAGCTGTCATGCGAGCGTCAGGTAAAGGCGGGTACCTCACCGGCATTCTTATGGCATACGGCGGAAGATGGGGCCGTGCCGGTCGAGAACAGTCTGATGATGGCAAGTGCTCTAAGCAAGCACCAAGTGCCGTTCGAGCTGCATGTTTTCCCGCATGGCGGACATGGGATGGGAATGGCTGAGAAGGATGAAGCCGTCTCGCAGTGGACGCGCCTATGCGGCGTATGGCTTGCGAAGCAGGGCTGGGGCGCTTAGGCAATCGCATCAGGCGGAACGTTCTGAAAAAAGTTGAAGACCGCTGAATTCAGGCGAATCTCGATGCGCTATTGAAGCTTGAGCGATCATACTTGGTTGAATGATTCCCGGTATTGTGTCGGCGAGACACTATACATCCGCTTAAACTGTCTTGAAAAATGAAGAGGATCAGTAAATCCGACGGAATAGGCGACTTGCTCTACGGTTAAGTCCTGCCTTTCCCGAAGCAGCTGTCTCCCTTTATCGATTCGCAGCTTAAGAAGAAAAGAAGAAGGGGACAGGCCGGTGATTTTCTTGAAAGTACGGGACAGATAAGCTCGGTGATAGCCCAGATCCTCGGCCATTTTCTCGATGGATACAGGACTGCCGAATTGAGTGGACAAGTAGTGGACCATTTGTTTGACAAGGACATGGTGACTTGCCGCTTCTTCCGCTTCACCATAAGGAATGAGCGCTTCCTTCAAATGAGATGCAAGTAAATACAAATATCCTACCGGCAAGAGCTCTGACAAATGCGCTTTTTGCTGGAATGCGTGACGAATATCTTGAAACAGCTTTGGTACGGCTGGGTTGCCTTCGGTGGAAAGGACGGGACTGCTTTGATGCAGTCCCACTTTTTCGATAAAAGCTCGGGCTGCCTTACCTTGAAATGCGACCCATCGATATTTCCAGGGGTCTTCTGCATCGGATTCATAGGAGATTAATTGCTCCGGATGAATGATGAAGCAATCCCCTGATTTCAATCGATATGTTTTCCCCTCAGACGTCAATATTCCTCTTCCCGACAAGACATAATGGATTAAGTAGTAGTCGTACACTCTCGGACCGATTTTATGATTGGGCTTCGTTTGGCTCTCGCCTGAAAATAGAACAGCAAGATCACTATTTTCTATGGCATATGGATTGAGCGCAACGGTATATGATTGTTTGTGCATTAGCAGAACCCGCCTTTTTGAATCGTACAATTTAGTACAATCTTTTAATTTTGACACTTGTTTTGATCCCGTTAAAATCAAAGGAATACGCTTTGGAGTTCAATTTTATTAACCTAAGCGTATAAATTCATCAATAGGGTAGTTCGTAAATAAAGCATAAGTCGATTTCTACATGAAATCAAGGCCGAGGTCACATAAATCCATATAAAACGCACATCGTTCCATAGCCATAGCCTGCAATCAAATTTATAGTAAAGATAAGCAGTCCATTCATGAATGATTGTATCGAATGAATTCACATGTGATATGAGGTGTATAAGGTGGCAAACACAATGAAGCAGCTAACCCAGCAATTTGTAGACAAATACGGTCAAAACGGCAGTGAAATTCGCGTGTTCCATGCGCCGGGACGTGTAAACCTGATCGGTGAGCATACTGACTATAACGGCGGTTATGTCTTTCCAGCGGCACTTACGTTCGGCACTTGGCTGGTAATCCGTCCGCGGGAAGATATGACGCTTCGATTCGCATCCACGAACTTTGAGCTGACAGGCGAGGTTTCCTTGGAAAATATCCATTATGATGAAAAGGACGACTGGATGAATTATCCGAAAGGCATCGTAGAACAGCTGCAAAATGCGGGCTACGGCGTATCAACCGGATATGACTTCCTGTACCACGGGGAAATCCCCAATGGTTCCGGGTTATCCTCCTCCGCTTCGATTGAAGTGGTTACGGCTTATGCGCTGCTTACGCTGGAAGGACATCCAACAGATCGTACGGAAATTGCGCTGCTGTCGCAAAAAGCGGAGAATCAGTTTATGGGTGTTCAGTGCGGCATTATGGACCAATTCGCTGTGGCGCAGGGGAAGGCCGATCACGCTATACTGCTCATGTGCGACACGTTGGAATACGACTTGGTGCCGTTTGAGAGCGGAGATTACCGCTTGATCGTCTCCAACACGAACAAAAGAAGAGGGCTCGTCGATTCCAAATACAACGAACGCAGATCGCAGTGCGAGGCCGCTGTCAAAGCATTGAACGCTGAGCTTCCGAATTTGACGCTTCTTGGACAGCTGTCGAAGGAGCAATTTGATCAGCATCAGCACCTCATTGAGGATGTGAACGTAAGAAAGCGTGCGAAGCACGTAGTCGAAGAAATCGACCGAGTGAAGCGCTCCGTAGAGGCGCTTAAGGCGGGGCAGCTGAAATCATTCGGGGATTTAATGAATGAATCACACGTTTCGCTTAGAGATTTATATGAAGTGAGCTGCCGTGAGCTTGATGTATTGGTAGAACAGGCGTGGAACATTGACGGAGTTTTAGGGTCACGTATGACCGGTGCCGGTTTTGGAGGATGCACGATTTCATTAGTTCATCAGGATGCGGTAAACGGCTTTATCGAGCAAGTGGGGAAAGTATACCAGGAAGAAACGGGACTCACTGCTGACTTTTACGTATGCGGTATCGGTGATGGCGTGAAAGAAATGAAGGAGGGCTAAGCATGGGAGTATTAGTAACCGGAGGGGCAGGATATATCGGCTCACATACTGTGGCCTCGCTTTTGGAACGGGGAGAAGAGGTCGTCATTTTAGATAATTTGTACCAAGGTCATCGTGAAGCTGTGTTGGGCGGCACATTGGTGGAAGGAGATATTCGCGACACTGGAGTGCTGGATGATATTTTTACGAAGCACAGCATTGACGCCGTTATCCATTTTGCGGCTAACTCTCTTGTCGGGGAAAGCATGAGCAATCCAGGAAAATACTATGAAAATAATGTATACGGAACGTTAAGCTTGCTGGAGGCGATGAATAGGCACGGTGTGAAAAAGATCGTCTTTTCTTCTACCGCTGCTACTTATGGCGAGCCTGAGCGTATTCCCATCGAGGAATCGGACCGGACGGAGCCGACAAATGCATACGGGGAAACGAAGCTGGCAATGGAAAAAATGATGAAATGGTTTGAGCACGCTCATGACATCAAATATGTTTCGCTCAGATACTTTAATGCTGCAGGAGCACACGAGAGCGGTAAAATTGGCGAGGATCATAACCCTGAGACGCACTTGATCCCACTCGTATTGCAAACGGCACTAGGCAAGCGAAAGCATATCTCTGTCTTCGGTGATGATTATTCTACGGCAGACGGCACCTGCATTCGAGATTATATTCACGTCTCCGATTTAGCGGATGCTCACGTTCTCGCGGTTGCACATTTGCGCAGAGGCGGAACCAGCGGAATATACAACCTGGGGAACGGTCAAGGCTTCTCCGTGAAGGAGGTTATCGAGGCTGCGCGCAAGGTGACCGGCAGAGAAATTCCGGTGCAGATTGAGGCGCGCAGAGCCGGAGATCCAGCGGTGCTTGTCGCTTCTTCCAAGAAAGCGAGAGAAGAGCTGGGGTGGAACCCGTCAAGAGACCGTCTGGAAGACATCATTGAGAGCGCATGGAGCTGGCACCAGCATCATCCAGATGGATACGGCGGGAAAGATAATAAATAACGAAGGAGCGTTGCAGCATGAATGATAGACAAAAGACCATGCATCCTTCTGAAGCGATAGAGCATCTCGTTCAGTTTGCGCTGAGCAAAAACATGATCGAAGCCTTTGACGTGTCATACAGCCGCAATCTGCTGCTGGATTTGTTCGGGCTGGATGCTCCTTATGATGCTGAGGTGCAAGTGGATGCGAACGCTCAGGTTTCGGAGCTGCTCGAGCCGCTGCTTGACTACGCAGCCGAAATCGGTCTGCTCGAGCATAATACGGTCACAGAACGCGATTTGTTGGATGCCCGGATTATGGGAGTGCTGATGCCGCGTCCATCTGAAATCTCTCGCCGATTTTTCGCTGCAGAGCAAGAACAAGGAATTCAGCAGGCGACACAGGATTTTTATGATCTGTGCATCTACTCCAACTATATTCGAATGGATCGTATACAGAAGAATTTATATTGGAATTATGCTTCACCGTATGGCGATCTAGAAATCACGATTAATTTATCCAAGCCGGAAAAAGACCCTAAAGAAATCGAACGGTTGAAGCAGATCAAGTCGAGTGGATATCCGAAATGTCTGCTGTGCGTCGAAAATGTCGGCTATGCAGGCAGACTTGATCATCCGGCAAGACAAAACCACCGCGTTCTTCCTATGCAGCTGAATGGAGAGGACTGGTACTTCCAATACTCACCGTATCTGTATTATAACGAGCACAGCATTATTTTGCGCGGCGATCATGTACCGATGAAATTGACCAAAGACACGTTCCAGCGGCTGCTTGACTTTGTGGACCGTTTCCCGCATTATTTCATCGGTTCGAACGCGGATTTGCCGATTGTGGGAGGCTCGATTCTAAGCCACGACCATTTTCAAGCGGGAAGGCATCGGTTTCCGATTGAGCAGGCGGAGGTTCGGGGCAGCTACCGGCATAACGCCTATCCGGAATTGGAGCTTCGCGTCGTGAGATGGCCGATGACTGTCATTCGCCTGATCGGGGCGAAGGAGCAGGTGCTGAGCGCTGCAAATGACTTGTTCGAGCGCTGGAAATCACATTCCTCACCGGAGCATGATATTTTCGCGTTCAGTGAAGTGGACGGAGAGAAGGTTCCACATAATACGGTCACGCCGATCGTACGCAGAAACGGCGAAAATTATGAGATGGACCTCGTTTTACGAAACAACAGGCGGAGCGAGGAGCATCCGGAAGGAATTTTCCATCCGCATCGTCCGCTGCATCATATCAAAAAGGAAAATATCGGTTTGATCGAAGTGATGGGGCTTGCCATACTGCCGGGCCGTTTAAAAGATGAAATGGAGCAGATTACGAGCCTGCTGACAGGGGAAAGCCGTCTTGACGATTCGATTTCTTCGGACAGCAGCCATCCTTTGTTCAAGCATGCGGCTTGGATCGAAGAGATGTTGGAGCGTGCGAATGGCATAGACCGAGCTTCAGCAGAGCAGCTGCTTCAGGAGGAGATCGGACGCAAGTTTACGAATGTGCTGGAGGACGCGGGCGTGTTCAAATTAGACGAAGCGGGAAATGAAGGTCTTCATCAGTTTATCGCCGGATGCGGCTGGACTTTACAATAATTTCTCCTTGCTTCATGAATAGTTCCAACAGCCTATTCATCACTTGATTGTTGGAAATAAAAATGTTTTAAAAATCGGACTTCATTACTGAGCGTAGATGAAGTCCGATTTTTTGTTACACAATCCGACATGAAAAAAATTTTTCATGACTATATGAAGAGGAATTTGCAGGAAGATGGCGAATCAATAACTATACATACTCGACACAATGTTACTTACATACTATGCAAAGACTTGAGGTGGGGAAAATGGGTAAAAAGAAAGAGGTACTTAAGAAGGAGAAGAAAGAGAAGCGAGTGAAGAGTGACAAGCTTAAGGACAAGAACAATTTTGGGGGTGTTGATTCGTTTTTCAATAGATTGAAGAGCACGATTCATTACAACCCTAGCAGATCGGTTGGCATGAAGCTGTTTCTATTCTTTTTCATCAGCACCGTTGTAATTGTTTCCTTCGTAGGGTGGAGTGCTTACAGCAGCTCTAAGAATATCATTACCGACGAAGTTTCCGTATTCTCTCATCAGAACGTAATCCAGGTCAGAGAAAAGCTGGATATGATCTATGAGAATTTGGATGCTCAATCGATTCAATTTACGACGGACGACAATTTGTCGAGTATGATTTCCAGTACGCTGCAAGCGAGCAATGGAGCATCTTATGATTATTTCGTTGCAAAAAATAATTTATCTGAGCGTTTGTCAAAAATCGAGTTCGGAGATGACCGCATCGAATCCATCAGCTTGTTCGACAACAGCGGGAATATGATTGCCAATACGGAAGGTATAGGCGAGATTGAGAACGCATCGGAGAGGGACTGGTTCGTGCAGGCTGTAGAAGCAGGCGGCAGAGGCTATTGGGTTCCTACAGATCCGCAGGGTCTGCTGAAGCAAGATGGGAATCCGACGTTCGGTATTTCCCGGCAAGTAAAGAACTATACAACGGGAAGCGCTTTAGGTGTTGTATTGATTGAAATCAAGATGAATGCGATATCCGAATATTTGGAACCGCTGGATATGGGTGAAGGCGGTATGAAATATGTTCTGGATAATGATCTGAATTTAATTTATTCAACAGACGGCGAAGGCTACGCCGAAAAAACATCGCTGGAAATTGCCGGAGAAGGCAAGCTCAGCGATTCCGTAGTTTCGGAGGATGCTTCAGGCAACGAGGTTTTGCTGTTGTATGATCAATCTCCGATAAACAACTGGGTCGTTGCAGCGACAGTGAAAATCAGCGAATTAACGAAAAGCACATCGGGGATCGCGAATGTAACGATCGGAATGATCATCTTCTCAGCCGTTATCGCCATCGTTATTTCGTTCGTGATGGTTCGTTTCATTGCCCAGCCGCTTATTGAATTGCGGAATCTGATGAATGAAGGAGCTAAAGGTAATCTGACGGTTCGTGTGAACACGAAACGGAAGGATGAGATCGGTGAGCTGTCACGCGGCTTCAACCAAATGATGGAACAAATCACACTCTTGGTGAAGCAAACGAATGCATCCGCGACAGAAGTACTTCAGACAGCGGAGCATCTGTCGGAAGTGTCCAAGAATACGGCCATTTCCTCCAAAGAAATATCTTTAGCTACGGAGCAAATTGCAGAGGGTGCCTCTACGCTGGCTGTTGAAGCGGAGAAAGGGAATGAAATTACGGCTGGAATCACCGAACAGATGAACAAGGTCGTTGATTCCAACGAAGAGATGGGCGTCGCTGCCCAAGATGTGCAAAAGGCTAGTGAACAGGGAATTGTCCAAATGGGACAGTTGATTGAAAAGACGAATCAAACCGAGGAAATGACCCGCTCGATGGTAAGCAAGGTAGAGCAGCTTCAGGAGAGCACTGCATCGATTCGAAAGGTGCTGGATTTGCTGCAGAACATGACGAAGCAGATCAATATCCTTTCTTTGAACGCGACCATTGAAGCTGCGAGAGCAGGAGCAGCGGGTAAAGGATTTATGGTCGTTGCTGATGAGATCCGTAAAATGGCGGATCAATCGCGTCAAAACATCGATATGGTAGGCGAGATAACCGAGAAAATCCAGCAGGAAATGCAGGAGACTGTGGAAACATTGGCGGATGCCTATCCTTTATATAAAGAGCAAATGACTGCTGTGAAGGAAGCGTCGTCGATCTTCGATAACGTACAGGAACAGATGCAGCAGTTCGTACAGCGGTTGGATGACACAACGCAAAATATTGAATCGCTCAGCCGTTCACAGGCCGTATTGTCTGAAGCGATGTCCAGCGTAAGCGCCGTATCCGAAGAATCGTCTGCAACCTCGGAGGAAGTGGCTTCGCTTGCTGGACAACAGCAGCATGCCAGTGAGGGATTGGTCGACCTTGCCGACCGCTTGGAGAAGCTGTCCAAGGAACTGCAGCAGTCACTCAACCAATTTAGAACAGAATAATAATATACTTGTACTTGAGGAGCGGCTTAAAGCCGCTCTTTTTTTATGATAAGGCCGTAAAATTTGTGGAGACATCCGTTGATGGCTCTATGGCTCCTATACTCGTATGAACACATGCTCGAAGGCAAAAAAACACGTCAGGCATTTTTTCTATGGATTATATTTACCTAATCATTATGAAACAGGCGAATAGGAAATCCGTACCAGCCCACACTAATACGGATCAGACTATCGGACGAAAAAGGCGGGATGAGGAATGTCAAAGAGAAGGTTGTTTATACTGCTGTGCGGTTTTTGCCTTTGTATTCTTCTTTTCAGCATACGTCTCCTTTGGGTTCAAATGGTTTCAGTGAACAGCTTATCAGGTAAACGATTGACCGTTCAATCGGTTCTGCAGCGGCAGCAAAGAGTGATTTTGGACAACTCAAGAGGCCAATTCTATGATCGCAGCGGAGAGCCTTTAACAGGGAAGCATATTCATGCGCTGTGTGTGTTTCCGGCTGCACTTCCGCTGCAGTTTTCTCAGGCAGAGAGGATCGCCGATATATTGAACGTCAAGGTAGAAGAATGGAATCGTTTCGTTGCTGGGCTCAAAGTGCCAAGTATATGGAAGGATCGAAATGGCCAAGAAATGGATTTGACGGTACAGCAAATCGAGCGTATCCGCACGCTTGGCATAGCAGGCATCATGGTTGTTCCCTATACGGTACGATATAGCGAGCCGTTTCAAGCTTCGCATCTGATTGGATTTCTTTCTGAAAATCCACAGCGTATTCAGCAGCAGTACCGGGCGGAATTGGAAAGAGGCATTCTAGATCCAACGAGCCGCATTGGAGCAGCTGGGCTGGAACTGAAGCTGGATCGCCTTCTATTGGGACAGGAGCCGACGGTTTTGTCCCTGCATACGGATGCCAATCAGCATGTGCTGGCTGGTCTCGGAACGGGTCTAACCTCCTCGCATAATATTCACTACCCGCTAAAGGTGATGCTGACGATTGATCGTACGATCCAGCAAAGACTGGAGCAGGAGGTGGATCAATACATGCAGTCTAGGGGACTTCGTGAGGCAGCCGTTGTATTGATGGATGCAGATCAACGAGAAGTGGTGGCGATGATCAGCAGGCCCGCATTCAATCCGAATGCTCCAAATATGAGGAGCGGCAATTGGGCCAATCACTCGATTGAAGCGGCCGTCCCCGGATCGATCTACAAGATCGTTATCGCGGCGGCGGCGTTAGAAAAAAAGGTCGTACGACCGAATGAAGTCTTTAACTGTCAAGGTACTCTTGGGCGTTATGGATTTCAATGCTGGAAGGAGCGCGGGCATGGTCCGCTCACTTTCTCCGAAGCTTTTGCACAATCGTGCAACATTACTTTCGCTCAGGTGGCCGTGCGACTAGCACCGAACGATATTATCGAGACCGCGCGAAAGCTGGGTGTCTTAGAAGGATATGATGTGCTTCCGGAGGAACAGTCAGGCCGCGTATTCGGGTCGATGGAAGACGCGGCTGATCCGGGAATTCTTGTTCAAACCGCGATTGGCCAGAGGGATGTGCGCATCACGCCTCTTCAGGCGGCGAATATGGTCGTAAGTCTGCTTCATCGGGGAGAAGTCGTCAGGCCCAAGCTAGTGAAGGAAATTAGGTTCCATAATGGCAGTCTGCTGAAGAAAGAACCGACGGAACGATTAGTGAAGGAGAGAGAGGGGATTTCGAGCTATACGGCGAACACGATTCTTGGAATGATGGAGCAAGTTGTTCAGCATGGGACGGGGATAACGCTGAAGCAGCATCCGTGGAAGCTGGCAGGGAAGTCAGGAACAGCACAGCTCGGTGAACATGGGGAGAACGGAGATAATGAATGGTTCATCGGTTACGGACCGGTACCATCACCACGATATGCGATGGCGGTGATGGTAAAGGATGACCGCGGCGCGCAAGGCCATCAGGGGACTGAATTGTTCGGACGAATTATGCGCGTGCTGGCGGAGGGGCCGTTCTAACCAGCTTGGAGGTCCCCTTCAGCTCCGCCAAGCTCTTGCAGCCGATGCCGAACATCGCAGCCTTCAGCTCGAATTCAAGCCGGGCCATCAGCTTGTCCAGCGCGGCTTCCCCTTCGATGGCAGGTTCAAGCAGACGTCGTCCAAATCCGCATAAGTCAGCACCGAGCGCCAGCGTCTTGGCAGCATGGAGACCATTGTGAATACCTCCGCTGGCAATTAAAAAGCCGTTCGGGCTGCATGCTCTCGCTTGTACAATACAGTCCGCTGTCGGCAGTCCCCATTCGGCAAATGTGTCGGCAGCAAGCTGCAGCTGAGGATCTTTCGCGCGATGCTTCTCTACCTCGATCCAAGAGGTGCCGCCGGCACCTGCTACGTCGACGAATGCGACGCCGGCTTCATACAGCTTGGCTGCTAATTCGCCATGAATGCCGAAACCGACCTCCTTTATTCCAACCGGAGCCTCCAGCTGCGTGCACAATACCCGTATTTTTTCCAGAAGACCGCTGAAATTGGTATCGCCTTCCGGCTGAAATATCTCCTGCATACTGTTCAGATGCAGGACAATACCGTCTGCCTGCAGAAGCTCCAACGCTGCTCTGCACTGCTCAACCCCGTATCCATAATTGAGCTGAACCGCACCTAAATTCGTAAAGATCGGGACCGTCGGTGCTACATCGCGGACGATAAAGCTGGAGCGCACCTCTGGATTTTCCAATGCCGCACGGACTGAACCGATACCGAACCCCCAACCTCTTGCTTCCGCGGCAGAGGCTAGGGTCCGGTTAATTTGCAGCGCTTCGGTCGTCCCGCCGGTCATGGAGCTGACGATAAACGGAACCTTCAGCGGTTTATGCAGAAAGCGGGTCTCCGTATGAATGCTTTCAAAATCAATCTCGGGCAGCGCTTCTGGAATGAATCGATATGCTTCTAAGCCGGTGGTATTTCCAGCGGATTGAACATTTTGCGTCAAGCAAATCTGAATATGATCTTTTTTTCTTTGTGATATCGATTCCATTGAGGCGCACCGCCTTTCGTAAATATTTCATTGACATCATACCATATTGTGGAGCCTGCAAGGGAGTGCACCTTTAAGAAATTCACAGACTGCTTTCCTTATATCGATTCAGACTTGCGGCAAATTCCTGCTCTTGTACAAAATGACCCGACGAATGACTGTAGTATATGTTATGGATCGTATGTAAAGCTTTGTGAGCCGACTGATGGTTTTGCAGCTCTTTGATCCGTTTTTTCATGGAGCTGAGCAGCTCGGGATAATCGAGCAGCAGTTGAATTTGCTCCTGCAGCTGCAGCTTATCCTCGGCGAGCCAAGCGGCTCCGGAATTGACGAGATAACGGGCATTATCTTCTTCTTGACCGGGAAGAGGCCGATACAGCAGCATTGGCAGGCTCTGGGATAAAGCCTCGGCTGTTGTTAAACCGCCGGATTTCGTAATTATAAAATCGGACACGGCCATGAGCTCATGGACGTGCTCTATGAATCCCGTGACAACCATATGCTTTAAGTGTCCATAGCGATTAAGACAATGTCTCAGCAGCCTTTCATTACGGCCGCAAACGACGATCACCTGCACTTTTTTTCGCTCTGAAAGGTGATCTAGAATAAGCGGCACATCTTCTCCCATAAACCCATAACCGCCCCCCATCCACATGACAGTCGGCAGCTCAGGGTTCAGTCCATGCTTGCCGCACAGCAGCTGTTTATCATAATGGAGTGTGAAGTCGATGCGAATCGGAATGCCGTCTGCAGTTACCTTGGATGTGTCTACACCATGTTTTTGAAGTGAGGATTTCACTTCTTCGGTTGCCACAATGTAGTGGTCCGTATGCGGATGAAGCCAATAGCCATGATTGGTATGATCCGTAATGACCGTTACGGTTGGAAGTAGACAAAGCTTCTTTGACTTTAGATGGGACATGGCTGCTGCTGCGATCGGGAACGTGCTGACGACGATGTCCGGCCGAAGTGTGTCGATCAGCCGGCACAGCTTTTTGGTTGAAAATAAACGAACGGAGTGAAGCACATGGGTCCAAGAGGAGCCGGGTTTTTTCGTTTTTTCATAAACATAACGGTAGAGTGACGGAAAGCTGCGCAAGCTCCGCAGAAACAGCTGCTTGCTGATCGTATGCAGTTTGGGAGACATCAGCTCCATCATATCGACGACATTAACCAGTCCGTGCTTTCCAGGCTGATGATTGGCAGCTTCCTGCAGGGCATATGCCGCCTGCTTGTGCCCGTCGCCGAAATCGCCTGTGAGGATCAAGATATTCGGTTGTTTCCGCTTCAAGATGGCTCACCTCTGGTTTTCCCGGCCCCTGTATGACTTCAAGCCGGTAATGGTATACAGCTCAACAAGCAACGTGTATGGCTGGTTTATTCGTTATTTTTGCCCATGGTTAACAATCTCATCCAGAACAACCAAACAACATTGAACGCGTTTTCTTTTCTTGAGGTTTATGTCACTTGACTTCACTTTGCAGTGCGATTTTATGCTAAACTACTGTTGGAAGCATGCAGAGGAAGGGAGAGATCGAAGTATGGAATATAGAACTTTTGGCCGAACAGGACATGAAGTATCCGTACTCGGCTTTGGCGCGATGAATTTGCCGAACGTTCCGCTGGAGCAGGCAAAGGCTGCTTTGAATTATGCGCTGGATCAAGGCATTAATTATATCGATACGGCGGCAGGCTATCGTAACAGTGAAGAGATCATCGGGGAAAGCATTTCACAACGCAGAGATGAGTATTTTTTGGCAACCAAAACGAATAAGCGGGATTACAAAACTGCAAAAGAAGAAATTGATCGAAGCCTCATAAGAATGAAAACAGATTATGTGGATCTTCTGCAAATTCATTATGTCAATTACACGAAAGATTTTAATCAAGCGATGGGTGATGAAGGGGCTTATGAGGCAGCTTTGGAAGCAAAGCGAGAGGGAAAAGTGCGCTTCATCGGAATTACCGGACATCGGCCCGAGCTTCTTGCGCAGTGGATCAGTAACGGGCATTTCGATCAGGTGCTGTTTCATCTCAATCTTCCTCAGCCCTTCGCATTAGATGCGCTCATACCTAAAGCGACGGAAATGAACATGGCGAAGGTCGCGATGAAACCGCTATCAGGCGGATTTGTACAGCCGGTTCGCAAAGCGATCCGATATCCGTACAGTCAGGATATACATACGATTATTTCAGGCATGGTATCGGTGGACGAGGTGAAGGAAAATTTGGCGGCAGTCTCTACGCCAGTAGACGATGAAGAACGCATTTCCTTAGAACAGCTGGCGCGCGCAATGGGAACCCATGATTGCCGGCGCTGCAATTATTGCTCTTGTCCGGTGGGCATTCCGATTCCAGATGTGATGATCTCCAGCAAGGTTCGAGATACTTTAGGATTACTGCCGAGAGGGAAAAAGTTCTATGAGACGAATCGCGATAAAATAACGGCCTGCCTAACGTACGAGCCATGCCGGGAGAAGCCGGAATGTGAACCGAAATGTCCGTATCATCTGCCGATGCAAAGTGTTATCCAGGCCGCGGCCGGATATGATGCGGGTTAGTACATCGCCATAAGAAAAGACGGGCACACGCCCGTCTTTTCTTATACTCTGACATCTAAATTTTGTCCGAGATTCGGATGCGGTGCCTGTACCTGCGGCTGTGAAGCTTGAAAATCCTGCAGCATCACAGCAGCGCTAGCCGCCTGCATATTGAGGCTGTTGTTTAGAACGGACAGGCTCAGCGCGTGTTGCAATGAAGAGAGCTGGATGGCCATATGATCCAAGGAATTCCCCTCCCAGAAGACAGTCTTTAACATCAGCATACCATAGCTGTTTTAGGCGGGAAAGCCCCCGTAAGCAATTAATTCAACACATCCAACTGTTGGTCGGCATTCAGCATTTCTTGATAGGCTTCATTCATTTGCTGCAGCTGATACACCTTCTGTGCCTCGGAAAGCTGGTCATCCCCAAGAATGGTTTGGGAAATGGCTTTATACGTTTGATCCGTCGTACCGGATTCTTGAAAAACCTCTTTATAGAAATGTTTACCTTCCATGATCATCCCTCCATCCCTATTTTTTCATCCACACGGAAAAAATATACTTCCACATCAAACAAAAGAATTTAATATTTTACAAAGCAGAGAGGCTGATGTTAAATAGAGTTATCATACAATAGGGAGTTCCATTTTATATGGGGAAACTTAATCTTCGCATGCCGAAAGGCTTCCGTCAGTTTGTCCTTTTTTTCAAGGAAGCAGGCAGAGGCGGAATCATTGGCAATATCGTATTAACGGAAAGCTTGCTCATCGCGGCGGGTTATCATATTACGACCGGTCTCGGAAAGGCGCTGGATATTGCCCTGATTGCGGGACTGGGGAGTGCTGCGGCCGGACTGCTGTGGTTTCTAATCTATTATTTGCTGAAATGGACGCGTATTCCGCTGCCCCGACATTTTATACTAGGGACACTGTTCTGCGGTATCGCGAATTATCTCATTTTTGAGCAATTTAACGCAGGACATAAAGTGGAAATTATGTTTACGGTCTATATGCTGGTCATGGGCTATATGCTTGGTTCGTCACTAGCATGGTTAAAGGGAAGGAGAACAAAGCTCCTGCCAGTCCTTTACTTCGCGCTATCCTTTGCGTGGCTGTTGTGGACATTGGTAGCTTTGTTGGACGATGGGAAAGACCCTTATCAGATCGCTGTAAAAGCCGCTCATCCTCCAGACGAATCGATGCAGGCTTTGCCGGATCCGTCGATGCGTGGAGACTTTCCCGTCTTGACGCGAACCTACGGCAGCGGCAACAGCAGGCCTCGTCCTGAGTTTGGGGAACATGCGGATTATAAGACAGGGACATTCGATGGGTCCGCCTATGTGTCCGGCTGGAAATGGAATCGGACGAAATTTTGGGGTTTTGAGGCGGATCAAATGCCGATTAACGGAACGATCTCGATGCCGGATGGAGAGGGTCCGTTCCCTCTGGTGCTGATCGTACACGGAAATCATATTATGGAAGAGTTCTCAGATCCGGGGTACACGTACTTAACCGATTTGTTGGCAAGCAAAGGCTATATTGCGGTTTCTGTAGATGAGAACTTCTTGAATGGCTCCTGGGCCGGTGGATTGAAGGGCGATTACAAGGCCAGGGCACTGGTGCTGCTTGAGCATCTCCGGGTATTTGAGCAGTGGAACGAAACAGAAGGACATGAACTGTATCACAAGATCGATATGGGTCAAATTTCGCTGATCGGACATTCTCGCGGCGGGCAGGCCGTAGCGATGGCTGCAGCCTACAATAAAATGAGCAAGGACCCGAAAGACAACAAGAAAGAATGGGACTATAACTATTCGATCCGGTCTGTTATCGCCATTGCTCCGACAGATGCGGGGACGGGAGAAGCGTCGGCGGTTGTAAGAGACGTTTCCTATCTTGTCCTTCAGGGGGCGAATGACAGTGACGTCAATTATTTCAGCGGCGATCGTCAATATGAGCGGGTTCGTTTTCGCCAGCATTCATCCGGAGAACCGCTTCATTTCAAATCTTCCCTGTATATTAAGGGAGCGAATCACGGTCAATTCAATTCAGTCTGGGGGGACAATGATCTGTCCTTCCCAAGGTCTATGCTCTTAAATAAAGCAGCACTGATGGACGGAGAGGAGCAAAGGCAAATTGCGAAGGTATGGATCTCTGCATTTCTCGATGTCACGCTCCAGAATAAAACTGAATACATGCCGCTGTTCCAAGATGCGCGCAACGGATCGGAATGGGTACCTGCAGCAGTCTATGTGAATCGCTACGCGGATTCGACGATGAGAGAATGGTGCGGATTTGAAGAGGACGATGATCTGGATACTTGTTCGAAAACCGGTGTGACGATCAGCCGCAGCGGCTTCAGCGAAGCAGCCGAGAAAGAAATGGAGTATCGGGTCGAGTCGTACCATAGGCGCAACGATGCGGTATATTTGCGGGGAATCGAAAACGCATCACAACCAGCATTATATACGTTGAAGCTTGATGAAAAGGTGAGTAATGAATTGACTGAAGAGGATGCGTTGACTTTTGAGATGGCTAGACAGGTCGATTCAGATGCCAGCAGCTTGGAAGTGACCCTCATTTTAAAGGACCAGAGCGGACAAATTGTTCAGCTGCCGCTGGAGGAGTTGAAAGAGGTCCCACCCGTGATTCGGACCCAGTTTACGAAAGCCAAAATACTGGACAGGTGGATTAAAAACGGATATTTCGGACGGAGCGCGGAGCCCGTGCTGCAGACTTACATCATTCCTGCAGATCAGTTTCATCAGCTGAATCCCAGCTTCGATTGGAGCAAGCTGGAGGAAATCAGCTGGAGCTTTACAAGCTTGCAAGGCGGAATCATTATCGATCATATCGGTGTGATGAAGCAGCAGACTTCATAGAAAGCTCCGCGAGTTATGTCCTGTAATGAACTAAATGATATTACATCCATTTGGATTGCCCAGGAAATGGGCAATCCTTTTCTTTTAGCTTTGCGCGTACCGCGACGAAACAGCCGCAGTGAAGACAGGTCGTTTCATATGCCAAGGATGGACAGCTGCGGCACACAGCCAGCCGCTTATGATACTGCTCATCATCTACACAATCCTCTGGATGTTGGGCTAAAGCCGATAAAATTCGTTCCAGCTGCTTTTCGGACACTCTCACTTTCTCAGAGCAGCCCTTGCACCCTTCACGTGCATTCATACTTCAAGCGTGATGCTGACGACGGATTTGGAAGGAAGCTCGCACGTCAGCCCATTATGATTCGTTTTCAGGCCGTCGAAGGAAACCGGCTTTACTGCATCCGGTTGATCAAAGGTATTGTGGGCTTGGATGGTGCCTGCAGTCAAGACTTTCGCAGCTGTCCCCTTAATGGCTCCGATGCCGCGAATATCGAACTGTACCGTCGCCGCACGTTCATGATCCAGATTGCACAACGTGATATGGATGCGGCCGTCCGCATCTCTAGAAGCCGATACATTCAGCTGAGGAATGGATTCATCACCCATGCTGTACGTATCGTTCACGAGATGAGCATCCAGTCTTGTAGCATCCTGATGCACCTTGTACATGTCGAAAACATGATATGTAGGTGTGAGCACCATCTTTTCCCCTTCGGTTAAGACCATCGCTTGGAGCACGTTAACAGTCTGTGCGATGTTGGCCATATGAACGCGTTCGTTATGGTTGTTGAATATATTGAGATTGATACCGGCTACGAGCGCATCGCGCAGCGTGTTTTGCTGGTATAAGAATCCAGGATTCGTGCCAGGTTCGACATTGTACCATGTTCCCCATTCATCGACGATGAGACCGACTCGTTTGTCCGGGTCGTACTGATCCATAATGGCTGAATGCTTGGTGATCAATTCATCCATTTTGAGCGTTTTCTTTAATGTAACGAACCATTCCTGCTCATCGAACTCCAGTGCAGAGCCTTTATCCTGCCAATTGTTCGGGAGCGTGTAATAATGCAGACTGATTCCATCCATATAGCGTCCTGCTTGGCACATGAGCACTTCCATCCAGTTGTAATCCCATTCGCTGGGGCCGCAGGCAATTTTGTACACTTTGTTGTCACCATAGTTTCTGACATATGTTTGATAACGGCGGTATTCATCCGCATAATATTCCGGGCGCATATTACCTCCGCAGCCCCAGCTTTCATTGCCGACGCCGAAATATTTCATTTTCCACGGCTTCTCGCGGCCATTATCTTTGCGCCAGTTCGCCATCGGAGACTCGCCGTCGAAGGTCATATATTCAACCCATTCCTGCATTTCCTGTACCGTGCCGCTGCCAACATTCCCATTAATGTAAGGCTCGCATTCGAGCAGCTCGCACAGCATGAAAAATTCATGCGTTCCGAAGTGATTATTCTCGGTTACACCGCCCCAGTGGGTGTTGATCATTTTCTTTCTCTGTTCGCGAGGGCCGATACCATCTTTCCAGTGGTATTCATCAGCGAAGCATCCGCCCGGCCAGCGAAGGACAGGAACACGAATTTGTCTAAGCGCTTCCAAAACATCTTTGCGAATTCCATTAACGTTCGGAATCGGAGAGTCTTCGCCGACCCAAATTCCTTCGTAAATGCAGCGTCCCAAGTGCTCGGCAAAATGACCGTAAATATGCTTGCTGATTTGTCCTCGTTCGACATCTGCGTTAAGAATGATTTGATTCATCGTCATTCTTAGAGTTCCTCCTATTCAGTACAGTGATTTTTATTAGAGCGAAGCTCATTACCTACAACATATCACGCAATCGAATGATTTTCTAGTGTTTATATTAATTAATTTATATTTTTATAATGCTTATAGGGTAACTTTCAAAATCTCCTTCAAGAGAAGGGGATGAGTTCATTTTCAACTGTGATATATTGGAGTTAGTGCACCATAATCAGTCGGAAAATGGATCACAGAAAGTTCAATTATCATTTTTGAAAATATACGCGTTTCAACTTTAGTTGCATTTTTGGGACAAGACGATTATGATAAATAATCGAGGTTTTGTATTAGATCTCCTTTGTTATACGAACAGAAGCAAATGCAACTTGAGGTGAGAGAAAATTGCCAACGATCTATGAACTGGCGGAGAAAAACAGGCACCATATCGGCAAAGGTGTGCGCATCAGTCGATTTCGGAAGCCGAATAGTTGGACCATACAAAACAGGATATTGATGTCTATTCTCATTGTCGAAAATATAAAGCTTTCCGAATTGGCCAAGCAGGTCGGCGTTTCGCCGCGTACTGTGGCGGCTTGGATCTATGAAGGAAGAAGACCCAGTGAGGACAACCAGCAGAAGGTTGCGGACATTGTAGGACTTCCCCCTCATATTGTGTTCTCTGAGCAGCAGGGTGATGGAATCATCGATATTCCGGAAGAGAGCAAATTTATGTTCCGTGTCATAAAGAATTCACCGGTCAAAAATCGGATACTTGCCGGGATGCTTGCCGTACATGACATCTCGGCTACCGATTTGTGCCGTTGGATTGATATCAGCCCGGCAACGCTCCGGAAATACATTCATCAAGGCACGAATCCAAGTCCAGAAATTCAGGAAAAGCTGTCTAGTTTTTTCAAAATGCCATTGTCATTAATGTTCGTTGAGACTTTGGTATAAAGAAGGGTGATGATCTCCATGATTCGACATGGGGATCTTTTTTTTTGTTGTTTATTTCCTAGGAAATGGACTGGACTTAAAGACAATTGATTTAATCGTGATATAATATTGTTTAATTGTTCTGATCATTCATTGGAGGGAATATGACGAAATTTGAGCTTCGCATTCGTTCGGAGAACGACATTTTAATCAGTCTAAGATGCGCGGGCAAGTTAATGAGGGAATTTGAATTCAATGAAATCGAAAGACAGAAGGTGCTTGTGAGCATTTCTGAATTAACGAGAAACGTATTATTCCATTCTGGAACAGACGGACTATTCATTTGCGAAGCGGAGGATACGTTACTGAGAATAACAGTCTCCGACCGAGGCAGAGGCATCGCTGATCACGAACAAGTATTACAAGGAAAGAAAAACGAGAATTCCAAAGGTCTAGGACTGGGGTTGATCGGTGTTAAACGTTTGATGGATGAATTCCATATCAATACTTCTCCGGGTGAAGGGACAACAGTGACGGTTATCAAATATCGGGAACCGACCTTAGCAGAAAGACGTCTATGAGTGATTGCTAATCAATGAATACATGATGAGCAAGCAGGAATTTGACATTTTAGGAGTGATACAAACCATGGATCAATTAAAGTACGTAGAGGGTTAGAACTTTAGACAGTTCGTTGTTGCGAATAAGGAGGTATTCGACCAAAACTTGTATAAGGTAGGGGAGAGTCTGTTCAGCCAAGTGAAAAATTCTCCCTACAATGAGGATCAATTGTTCGAGATCGCTCACCAGGTCATGAGTTGTGTCGAAGATGACCGTAAGGAGGATATGCTGGAATTAGCGGGGAAACACGGATTGAATTGGGCGAAAAGCGACCTGCCCATCGTGCTCATGCTGGATTGGTTCCGAGGACTTAGAGGAATTTACTGGGATTTCCTCTATCAATATTATAAGAACATCAAGACGATGAACATCGACGAGTTCTTTTTGCTGGAAAAGAAAACAAACTATTATCTTGATTCGTATTTGGAGCAATTCGCGGTATCATACAACCAATATCAATATCAGGTGCTTGATTCTCAAAGAGAGATGATCGAGGAATTGACGGTTCCTATTATTCCTTTAACTGAAAATATAGCCATACTCCCTGTTGTGGGAACGGTGGATACATACCGAGCAAAGAAGCTTCAGGAAAAAACGCTGGTTCAAATTGAAAAGATGAAATTTAATAAAATGATTATCGACTTATCGGGAGTTGCCTATCTGGATACATCCGTTGTTACACACTTGTTTAAAATTGTCGACGGCATCAGGCTTCTGGGCTGCAGAGCGATTGTAACCGGGATTCGTTCCGAAGTCGCCAATACGATGATTGAACTGGGTGTCAGCCTCAATGAACGGGTCGACACGAAAGCCGACCTTAAACAGGCTTTGGAAGATTTGAAAATTGTGTAATGCAAATAGCCGGGTTCCCGCAGAAGCAGGAGCTCGGCTAAATTGTTCGTCGAATGGAAATTGGATGGCATACGGACAAACGATTTCGCATGGGTGATAGTATTGTTCATCCACCGAAAGAAGCTTGAATCCTCTCATGTATATCTTCCAGCCCTTCCTCTACTTCGGCTCTTGGAAGGTTTGCGCTTTCCAGCAAAGCATCATCGAGGCACAGTAAACGTTCATAGAACTGTTTGGCTTTGTTTAAGGCATCAGGATCGTTTTTTTTACATAACTCGTACCATAAATTCTCGGACAGCTCATATCGTCCTATACGCTCGTAATAGAGCGCCATCTCCTCGGTAATACGGCTCGGCAGCACGTACTCGCTCAATGTCCTGTAGAGTGAATTAATATCGGGATACGGATCCAATCTACCGGCCAGCCGGTGCCAGACGAGGTGGTAATGCAGTGATTTGACTGAGGCTGCCCAGGCGCCTTCCTCGTTTCCCATTCGATCGAAGATATCGGCTTGCTCTTTCAATATGGAGGCAATGGCTCCGATTTTCTCCGTCTCCGTTTGCCCGTCTTTCTCAAGCATTTGCAGTACATCCTCTACGGAGATCGTTCTCAGCACCTTACCATTAGGTAGGGAGAGGCGATGGAGCATCCCATCCATTTCATCGAGCGCTTCTTCGAATTTTCGTTCCTGTTTCAATTTGAATACGACGGTACCGATAAATTGGCTCATCTGTTCGATCAAGCGTAAAATATAATCTCTCTGGAACAAAGGACTTCCTCCTGAATCATTTCTATTCCATCATTCTCTCCTAAGCATACGACAAAAAAGGTAAAATAGTAAGAGGTTACGCTAGAAGAGGAGATGACAATTTGAGCCTTAGTATTTGTTTCGATATGGATGATACGTTATATGATCAGCAGCTGCCTTTTCGCAAAGCTGTGATGCTCAGGCTGCCTGATTTCCCTGAAAGGGAGATCGGTCAATTGTTCGTCAAAGTTAGAGAGTATTCCGACGAGCTTTGGATCCCCCACAGCCAAGGCAAACTAGATTTGAATCAGCTGCGAATTCAGCGAATCTTATTTGCACTAAGGGAATGGGATATTCAAGTTTTAGAGGGGGAGGCAACGGCGATTCAATCGCAGTATGAGCTGGAGCAGCGTCGGATTCAGCTGTATCCAGAAGTGAGCGCCTTGCTCGGAAGTTTGAACAAGTTGGAGCATGTGGACATCGGATTGATAACGAATGGTCCTGTCATGCACCAAATGAACAAAATAAGCGCACTTGGGATTGATTCCTTTTTTCCTCCGGATTATGTGTTTATTTCTGATGCGGTGGGTTTGGCCAAGCCGAATCCGGATATATTCCGTCACGTAGAACAGCGTATGGGGTACCCATTAAGAAAGCTGTATATCGGTGACGCCTGGCATAACGATGTGCTGCCTTCGCTTGAAGCGGGGTGGGACTGTATCTGGTTCAACCCGAGACATCTTCCAAAGCCATGCGGAGCATCCCCATATGTCGCGCATTCCTGGGATGAAATCGTACGTTTGGTTGAGCAGTATATGTTACAGAATGGGATATCCATATCTACATAAAATTTGAATTGTTGATGAAAATCAGGAATGATTTGGTATAATTTTAGAGTGGGAGGTGTGAGAGGTGGCCGCAAAAAGACTAAGTATCATTTCGGAAGGAATCAGCTGGTTTATCGTTGGGATTGGATCCTACTTCGCCATTGCAAAAGGGTTCTCGCTCGAAAGCATGCTGATATTTTCAATTGGAGTGTTAGGTATTTTCATTCATCTTGGGTCCTGGAACGGTCGAAAAGAAATATAGTTCCCTTAACACGAATTGCAGCAGCAACCTATTTAGGTTGCTGTTTTTTGCATTCATTCATATTTTAATAGATTGCTGCACATAGTTAGCGTTTTCATGCATATTGTATTATTACTCAATCATGTAAGGGCTTCCAAAACTTCATTCCGTTGATTTTATTTTCCGGGAGGAGCGATAAACATGTTCAGGAAGACGTTTCGGCTGATATGTCTCATTCTCATTCCCCTCACCTTCATTATGGGCTGCAGCATTGGCGGAGGAGATAAACAGAAGGAGGAGAAGATCACCCTCACATTATGGTATTGGAACAGGTCCATTGACGACGATTTACTTAAGCGAGTGGAGGATCAGTTTCCTCATATTGATCTTCGCGCAGAGAAGATTGGGGGCGATTTCAAGGCGAAGCTGATGTCGGCCTTTGCCGCAAGATCGGGTGCGCCTGATATTGTCGGCTTGAACGACTGGGTGGCAGATTTTTTCCCGAACAAAGAGCAATTTTACAATCTGTATGATCTAGGGAGTAAAGAAATTGAACCGCTTTATTTAGATTGGAAATGGCAGCAGGGGGTCACACCGGACGGATATCAAATTGCACTGCCGATGGATACGGGTCCAACCGCTTTGTTTTATAGGGAGGATATTTTCCGGGAAGTAGGATTGCCGACAGATCCTGCAGAGGTCAGCAGCTTGCTGGCGACATGGGAGGATTATATCGACGCGGGCATTAAGATAAGGGACGCTACGAACGGAGAAGTGTATTTGGTAGACAACTTGAAGAACGTGTTCACCCAAATGCTCGGACAAGGAACTCGCATTTTCTTCAATACGTCGGATGAATTCATCGGAGATCAAGAGCACGTGAAGAGAGCGTGGGACACCGCGGCGAAAATGAATGAAGAGGATTTAAGCGCGGGGGTCGACAGCTGGTCAACCGAATGGAACGGGGCGATGAACAATGGAGATGTCGCCACTTTCATCGGCGCGGTGTGGGCGAAGCAAATTTTAATGGACGCGGCTCCGAATTCGGCTGGTCAATGGAGAATTGCTAAGGCGCCAGGCGGTAATGGGAATAACGGAGGCTCCTTCATCGCAATTCCGAAGCAATCCAAGCATCCGGAGGAAGCGTTCGAGGTCATCAAGTGGCTGATGAACCCGGAGAACCAGCTTAATTCGCTTGTGACGTACAATCTGTTTCCGTCGACGCCAAGCATCTTTGATGATCCGAAGATGTCACAGCCGGAGCCGTTCTTCGGGGATCAAAAAACGAATGAGTATTTCATTGAGTCCGCTTTGAACATTCAGGCTGCATATTTCGGGCCGAAGCATTCGATCGCAAGGAGCATCTTCGATCAAGGCATCGATAGTATGGATAAACAAAATGCATCACCAGATAAGGCTTGGAAGGATGCGTTGGAGCGGATTGAAAAGGAACTGCTTCTTTATTAAACGTGAAGCTGTGAATCGGAAGGAGGCGCTCTCATGAGTGACAATGGAAAAAAGCCGCGCAGCGGACTGTGGCGGGAAATCGTCAAGCATCGGGCGATATACTTGTTTATTTCCCCTTTTTATATATTGTTTGCTATTTTTGGCCTATTCCCCGTCGTGTTTTCGTTTATATTGGCGTTCAATAAATGGGATGGCATTGGCGAAATGAGGTTTACCGGACTCAACCAATTCCGTTATTTGCTGACCGACAGCCAGTTCTGGAAAGCTATCGGCAACACGCTGGAAATTTGGATTTATTCGACGATCCCTATGCTCTTCTTCGCATTGCTGATTGCCTTTTTACTCAATGCCGCATTTCTTAAATTCCGAACGGCTTACCGCATTGCCTACTTTATTCCGAATATTACCTCCATCGTGGCAGTGGCGATCATTTTTGCCACATTGTTCGGCAACAATTACGGTTTTCTGAATTATTTGCTGACAACAGTAGGTCTAGATCCTGTGGAGTGGTTGAATTCTCCGTTCCTGTTGAAAATATCGATCGCATCGATGGTCATATGGCGCTGGACCGGTTATAACGCCATTATTTATTTGGCTGGCTTGCAGAGCATTCCCCAGACACTTTACGAAGCCGCTAAAATCGACGGAGCTACCACACTGCAGACTTTTTTCCGAATCACGATCCCGCTGCTTCGTCCGATCATTTTATTTACCGTGCTAACTTCAACGATCGGTGGGATGCAAATTTTCACAGAACCGCAAGTGTTGGTGGGGAATAATGGCGGAGCAGGAGGCGAAGGCATGACCATCGTACTTTACTTATACCAGCTGGCGTTCGTCAAATATTTATTCGGTTATGCATCGACCGTTGCATGGGGATTGTTCGTCCTAATCATCGTATTTTCGTATATCAATTATAAAATCGTCCAGAGACCGGGCGCCCGCTAAGGAGGGGAAAGCAGATGGTCGGAAAAAATCGATTGAAGGTGACATTGGTTCATATTGTTCTTCTTCTCGGTGTGGCAGTTTCCATCTTTCCGTTTTATTGGCTCACGGTAATGGCGACCAGCACGACCAGCGAGATTTACCGTTTTCCGCCGAAGCTGTTCTTCGGGACGGAATTGTTTACGAATATTCGGAGTGTATTTGATACGATTAATTTCTTCGGCTCATTTATGAATACACTGTTTGTCGCCTCTGTTTCTACGGTGTTGGTCTTGTTTTTCTGTTCCTTGGCCGGATTTTCGTTCGCCAAATTTGATTTTCCTGGGAAAAAGGTTTTGTTTGTCCTTTTGCTTGTTACGATGATGATTCCAAGCCAGCTGTCGATCATTCCATCGTTTATGATCATGCAGAATCTGGGCTGGGTCGGTACCTTCAAAGCGCTGATCATTCCTGGCATGGCCAATGCGTTCGGCATATTTTGGATGAGGCAGTTTACACAGGGAGCGATTCACGACGAGCTGCTGAGTGCAGGGCGAATTGACGGATGCGGCACGTTTCGGCTATTCTGGAATGTCGCACTGCCGATATTGCGTCCCGCACTGGCATTTCTAGGGATCTTTACATTCATTAATGCATGGAATGACTACTTGTGGCCGTTGGTCATATTAACGGATCCCGCAAAATATACATTGCAGGTAACGCTGTCGCAGCTGAACGGCATATATAATACCGATTATGCGATGGTGATGGCGGGTACGTTGATGGCAACACTGCCCCTGTTGATTGTGTTCCTGCTGTTCAGCCGGCAGTTTATATCCGATATTGCCGCGGGTGCTATTAAAGATTGAGTTTATGCAGTTATTAGTTAAGAGGGATGACGGTTCGTCCTGTCAAGCGGCGGGATGGATCGTCGTTTATTTTGCAGTAATGATTGTGAGTTTATCGCGAAAGTTAGGCCAACAGCAGGAAAACAAGATGGAAAACGGGAAATTCTTAAGACATGAAGCAGCATGTGTCAACAGACGAGCTTCATCTCGATATCGAACTCATCCTAGAAACGGCATCTGGCATACTTTGTTTCAAATAATCATATGCGGAGGGAACGAGTGGATGATTAAAGGAATTACAGGAGCTGGATTAGGCCGATTGCCAAGCTTGAAAAAATTTGTGGAGTTAGCCGCAGCTTACGGTTTTCAGGCCGTGGATCTGGATCCAGTAGGTTTGTCGGATGAACTTGGGCAAGAAGAAGCAAAACAATGGCTTAAGGAAAATAACATGCAGCTCGGTTCGATCGGACTGCCCGTTCAATGCCTGGGAGATGAAAAGGCATTTCGATCGACGCTGCCTCTGCTGGCTCGTTATGCGGAAGCGGCTAGTGCTTTAGGCTGCAGCAGCTGCTGCACTTATATTTTGCCATCGACAGATGGTAACCATGCCCAGCTGATGGCTCAACTGGTTCGAAGGTACCGCGTTTGTGCAGAAATCTTGGAAGCGTACGGAATGCGGTTGGGATTGGAATATGTCGGACCGCATCATCTGCGCAGTACATGGACTAATCCGTTCATATGGACGATGGAACAGACGTTGGATCTCATCGCAGCGATTGGTAAATCGAACGTCGGTCTGCTTCTGGACAGCTACCATTGGTATACGACGGGACAGACAGCGGAAGATTTGCACCGTCTAAGAGTGGACCAAATTGTACATGTTCATCTGAACGATTCAGATGCTTCCCCAGAAGAGGCTTTGGATAATGATCGTTTGTATCCGGGAGAAGGAAGGATTGATCTGGGCAGCTTCTTAAAGGCACTGAAAACGGCAGGCTATCAAGGAGCTGTTTCTCAAGAGGTGCTTACGAGGCAGAACCCGGAGGACCCAGTAGAGACGCTTTTTGAACGTTCAAAACGTGGATATCAAAAGGCATGGCACGCTGCGGGATTAGAATAAGAAACAACCCCTTTACCGATGATAAGGTAGAGGGGTTGTTTTTGTTTTTCATATTCCAGCCTACAACAGCTTTTCAATGGCTCCCGTCATATCGAATGGATCGACCGGTGTTTCAAATCGTTGTACCACTTCGCCTTGGCGATTCACCAGGAACTTTGTGAAATTCCATTTGATACGATGCTCATTTATCAAATCCGGTTGTTCGGTTTTAATTTTTGCAAGCAGCATTTTGGCCGTTGGATTCGATAAATCAAATCCCTCAAAAGGCGCTTTGGCTTTCAAATAAGTAAAAAGCGGGTGCTCGTTTTCCCCGTTCACCTCGACTTTTTCAAACATGGGAAACGACACGCCGTAATTCATCTGACAAAATGTATGTACATCTTCATTCGTGCCTGGTTCCTGTTCACCGAATTGATTGCAAGGGAAGCCGAGAATGACAAGGCCTTGATCTTTGTACCTGTTATAAAGCTTTTGCAGGTCCTCGTACTGAGGGGTAAATCCACATTTGCTGGCGGTATTTACGATAAGTACGACGCTGCCTTCAAACTCACCAAGGCTTCTTCTTTCACCACGGATGTTTTTTGCTGAGAAATTGTAAATGCTCAAGTGAAATCCTCCTCTGCCGGGTCCTGTTGACAATGATGTGATCCATTATACTATCCAATCACTTGGTTTGTCCAAACAATTGAATGTCCAAGCTGTATAGGTTTTCAAGCGGTATATGGGCTAGCTTTATTAAATATGAAAAAGTGGAATGAATCATTTGTATTCATGGTATAAAAAAATAAACTGAGTTAATACAAAATTTGCACTATTAGCACAAAAAGATGTACTGAATTTACTATAAATATTTACATCTAATGTAACATCCTTATACTTAAACCATGTGCACATGCAGCAACATAAAGGAGGATATTTACCAGATGACGATTAAAGCAGGCATCGTTGGATATGGAAACCTTGGAAAAGGTGTACAAAAAGCGATTGCTCAAAATCCAGATTTTGAACTAGTAGCCGTATTTACCCGCAGACAGCCTGAACAACTAGCATCGGGAGATGGTGTTCGCTTCGAACATATTTCCGCTGCAGAACAATACAAAGGGAAAATCGACGTCATGATACTATGTGGTGGATCGGCGACAGATCTTCCGGAGCAAACCCCAGCGATCGCTAAGATGTTCAATACGGTGGACAGCTTCGACACGCATGCGAAAATTCCTGAATTTTTTGAAAGTGTCGATGCGGCAGCCAAGCAAGGCGGTAATTTGAGTGTGATTTCGACGGGTTGGGATCCAGGTTTATTTTCTCTAAACCGACTGCTGGCTGAATCGATTCTTCCACAAGGAACGGGCTATACGTTTTGGGGAAAAGGGGTAAGTCAAGGCCACTCCGATGCGATTCGCCGTGTGCCTGGCGTAAAAGCTGGAGTACAATATACGGTACCGGTAGAGGCAGCGATTGAACGAATTCGTTCAGGTGAAACACCCGACTTTACGACTCGTGAGAAGCATCTGAGAGTATGCTACGTGGTTGCCGAAGAAGGTGCGGATCAAGAAGAGATTCGCAAGGCGATCGTAACGATGCCAAACTACTTTGCCGACTACGATACTGAAGTTCATTTCATTACGGAAGAGCAGTTGAAAGAAGAGCATCAAGGAATGCCGCATGGCGGTTTTGTCATTCGCAGCGGTGAAACTGGAGCGGGATCGAAACAAATTATTGAATTCGGTCTGAAGCTCGACAGCAATCCTGAATTTACAGCGAGTGTTCTTGTCGCATATGCAAGAGCAGCGTATCGTCTAAGCAAGGAAGGACAGTCAGGAGCGAAGACGGTATTTGATATTCCTTATGGACTTCTTTCTCCAAAATCTCCGGAAGAGCTTCGCCGCGATTTGCTGTAATCTTAGGAATGGAAACCTCTTGTGTGCTTTGATGTGATTTCCGAGCTTTTTATTTAAATCGAATGGATTTTTTTGGATGTTTATACATTGGAAATGATTACCGTATAGCATTATTTAATCAGGGTACTAAAATATTTTTATTTGCGTATCTTCCATTCTTTGTTACAATTCTAGATATGTCTAGTGCAAACATTTATACGTTAAGTACAAAGTGTGTATAGAGTATGCATTCGTATGCATGTCTGCAGGGGGAACGGGCACGATCTGCTGTATGATAGAGCGGTTTGTTTTACCCAGAAGATGGAGTCTTACAATATTTCGAAATGGGAAAAGGAGTGCTGGATAAGATGGTAACTGCAATGTCTGAGCAAAATCAAGCAGCGGCTAAACAATACGTTCAATCGGTATATGAGACGGTCATTAAACGCAATCCGCATGAGAGCGAGTTTCACCAAGCGGTAAAAGAAATTTTAGATTCCTTAGTACCGGTATTTGCGAAGCATCCAAAATATATGGAACACGGCATTTTAGAGCGCATTGTTGAGCCTGAGCGTGTCATTACGTTCCGAGTGCCTTGGGTTGATGACAGCGGCAAGGTGCAGGTCAACCGCGGTTTCCGTGTTCAGTTCAACAGCGCGATTGGACCTTATAAAGGCGGACTTCGCTTTCATCCATCCGTTAACGCGAGCATCATCAAGTTTTTAGGCTTCGAGCAAATCTTCAAAAACTCCTTGACCGGTCAACCGATCGGCGGAGGTAAAGGCGGATCTGACTTCGATCCTAAAGGTAAATCAGACAATGAAGTCATGCGATTTACACAAAGCTTTATGACCGAGCTGTACAGACATATCGGCCCAGATATCGACGTACCGGCTGGGGATATCGGAGTAGGCGGACGCGAGATCGGCTTTATGTTCGGACAATATAAAAGAATCCGCGGCGGTAATGAAGCTGGCGTATTAACGGGTAAAGGCCTTCTCTATGGTGGAAGCTTAACGCGGACAGAAGCAACAGGCTACGGCTGTGTATACTTCGTTGATGAAATGTTAAAGGCGAAAGGCCTCAGCTTTAAAGACAGCAAAGTCGTTGTTTCCGGTTCCGGCAACGTGTCGATCTATGCTATTGAAAAGGCGCATCAGCTAGGCGCTACGGTGGTTGCTTGCAGCGACTCCGGTGGTTATGTGTATGATCCTAACGGAATTAACTTAGACACTGTGAAGCGTCTGAAGGAAGTAGAACGCAAACGGATCAGCGAATACGTGAAGGAACATCCGCAAGCGGTATATACCGAAGGTTGTGAAGGAATCTGGACGATTCCTTGTGACATTGCACTTCCTTGCGCAACGCAAAACGAGATCAACGAGCAATCTGCTAAAACATTGGTTGAGAACGGCGTGAAAGCCATCGGTGAAGGAGCAAACATGCCTTCGACTTTAGAAGCCATCGATGTGTTCTTGAACGCTGGAGTGCTGTTTGGACCAGCAAAAGCGGCAAATGCCGGCGGCGTAGCGGTATCCGCATTGGAAATGGCTCAAAACAGCGCAAGATTGTCTTGGTCCTTCGAGGAAGTCGATGCGAAGCTGAACGATATTATGAAAAACATCTACGAGAATTCCGTGAAAGCCGCTGAAGAGTACGGCTATTCCGGTAACTTAGTGGTTGGCGCTAACATTGCAGGCTTCATTAAAGTAGCCGACGCGATGATCGCGCAAGGTGTTGTTTAATAAAGAAAATCAACATTTCCCACCGAAGGACCAGTGCCTGCGGTGGGTTTTGTTTTAGCGGTTGATGGAAAACTTCGGATTATGCTAAGATAATAATATATATAATTTGGAAGCGGAAGCACCGCCTTTTCTGGATCGATCATGGGATGGATTCGGGAAAGGCGGTTTTTTGTTTGGAATAAAAGGAAATGTTTTACATGACGTGGAATAGGTTTATAGAACTATATTGTTACATGGGGGAATACAAATGAAATTTGGTATGACACAACTGTCGAAAAAAGCTGCTGCGGTACTAGCCGCGCATATGATGATCGGAGATGTACATGGAGGAAAAGCGGAGGCGGTATCTTGTAATAATTGTGAATAGCCAGAAAAAATGAACTTCCTGTTGTAAAGATTTTATTCTATATATACGGTTTACAAAAGTGGGAGGATTTATTTTGAAGAAAGCAATCCTAGCACCGTCCTGTGTCATGATGCTTTTAATGACTACTCCAACCTACGCTAATTTCGATGTGTTTAACGATGTATCTGCTGATCATTGGGCAGCTCCTGCGATTGAATGGGCAGTAAAAGAGGGCGTTATTGCGGGCTACACGGATGGTACGTTTAAAGCCCCTCAAGAGATCACGAGAGCTGAATTTATCGCAATGCTTGTTGAGGGAGCGATGATTCCTCATTCAGAAGGAAGTACACCTTGGTATCATTCTTTCGTTTATGCTGCTATTGAATCTAAGCTTCATTTTGAATCGGATTTCAATTCGTATACAGAGCCGATCACTCGCTTTGAAATGACCCGATTAGCTTTAAGAGCGTTAGATTTAGAATTGCGTACTGATGAAAGTCTAGATCAAGAGGAATGGCTTTTGATGGGCGTTGAAAAGGGCTTGATCCGGGGTAGAAACCAAAGCGGCGCTATAGAACCGGATAGCTTTTCAACAAGAGCAGAAGGCGTGGCACTGATCCAGCGAATGGCACAGATTCGATCCGGATTGAAGCTTGAACCAGATAGCGTAGCACTAGAAATATTACAAACCAAACTTAAAAATAAATTGGGGGAATAAACAATGAAAAACAAAATGATGAACATGGTGAAATGGACGTTAGCAAGTACGATGTTGTTTGCTTCTTTATCAGTTGCCACGGTTTCCGCAGCGGAAGAAATTAAAAGGGTGGATAAACCGGACATTCAAGTATTGATCGATGCAAGAAAAATCAAGCTACCCGATGCGAAACCTTATGCGAACGAAGATCAACGTGTCATGGTTCCTGTGCGCGTGGTTTCTGAAGGATTAGGAGCAAAGGTAGATTGGAACCAGGCTGAAAATAAAGTGACGATCACGAAAGGTGAGAAGGTCATTCAATTGGTTGCGAATCAGCAAAACGCTATCGTCAATGGAAAAACGGTTCAGTTTGACACGAAAATGACGGTCAAACAGCAGCGCGTGTATGTTCCTCTGCGTTTTGTCAGCGAAGCGTTGGGACAATCCGTCATGTGGGACAGTGTGAGCCGATGGGTATGGATCGGCAAGCAGGATGTTCCGACTAGGGAAGATGCAGGGGTTAAAAATGTGCCGATTGAGGATGTGGAGGAGTATTATGCTAATTTACCAGTGCTATTGAATGACTACTCTGAAGCGAATATTTATAAAGCTGCACAATTCCCTATTTCGCTACCAATTTTTACTTCTGGTGAATTAATTATTTATGAAATTTTTCCCGCAAAGCAAGGTAACTATGATGTAATTGGGGTGCGACATAAAGGGATTCTTAATAATATTCATATCGTATTAGATAATTACGAAGGGGCACGAATTAGGAGTGCAATGGCAGAGGAAACGGTAAAGCATGCAGATGGTACAAAAACATCCTATTTCCCCGTAGTATTCAAAGGTGATTATGTGTTTCATAATATTCAAAACTATTTGGATCTAAAAATAAGTGATTTGAAGTATATTACTTTCATAAATGATTTCAAACAAATTCAGCTACTTGAAATGAAATAATATGGTAGAGGTCGTGTAATATGTTCCATAAAATTAAAAAATCATTATCCATATTGTTTCTATGTTTACTCCTTTATACGCCAGTCCTGAATATAGTTCAGGCTGGTGTATTGCCTACCACTCCGGAACCGGGGAGCACCACCATTCATAATTTTGTTGCTTTATTTAGCTACGAAATTTGGCGTCATGCAGATGGTGAACATTGGACAGCAGAAGGTGAGCCGGGGCAGAGAAAGGATATTCCATTTGATTATACTTTCGACGCACCAGCTGGCTATGTGATTAAAGATGTTCGATCAGCAGCATTTAGACCAAGGACAGATAATGAAGAGGATGAAAAATATGATTATGATCTATATAAAACTTCTAGATATAATCGTCAAACTTGGGATGATATAAAAAATGCTGTTAGTAACAGTTATAGTACGAGTATAGAAAATAAGGTAGGGTTAGGGACTCCGACTATATCGTTTACTCTATGGGTTAATAATGGTCTATTGGAGGCTCCTGTGCCCGAAGAAACTTCTAGGAATGGTAATTATGATGGAGAAACGCTTGGACAAAAGTATTATTTTCCAACGAAGTTAATTATCGAATATGAACCCATCGAAAAGCCAAAGCAGCTGCACGTAACCGTGAAGCACTTTTTAGAAGATGGGACAAGCTTGGCGGGCGTATTCCCTAACTATGAAGAAATCAAAGAAGTAGGGGAAGAAGTCAATGTCGTACACCCAACACATGAGGATTACACATATGTAGGACATGCCAAGACATCGACAGGGGCGTTGCCCAGCTATAACAATTTAATGCCGGGTACCGATCCGGGGGCGTTCACTTACGATGGTTCTTTTGAAAACTACATTGTTTACTTTTATTATGAGACGGATCTTCCTGAACAACCGGATCCCGGCGATCCCGAAGAACCGAATTACGATGTAACCGGTGACTTCGATATTATTCCGAACGTAATTAATTGGCGGGAAAGTACAACATTCCGTCCGAAAGACATTGAAACCAATTGTAATTATGAATATCACTACTTCCGGATTGAAAAGGACGGAAGAACATATACCACGCCAAAGATCTACGGCGAAACGCAGGATTTGAATTATGTTTATGAAAACTATCCTTGGATCTTCAGTACAGGGGATCATCAGGTATATATGAAAGTGTTCGCTTCTTGCGCGCAATCGAATTGGATTGGGCCGAAAACATTGACTATAAACAGTCCTTCGGACAATTCACCGCCGGATTTTGCTGTCGGCTGGACTCATCCTGGAATACATACTCAGGATGGTGTTGTTACAGAAGTGATCGCAGGAACGACACTAGATCTTGTCTATTTAGATGAACCGGAAATGACAGACCCCGATGGAGATCCGATAGAATGGCTCGGGTTTGATTTTGCGGGAACGAATAATAGTTGGCTGAAGTCCATTCCGAGTCAATATACTGAATATACCAACGGATGGCACCGTATCAAAATGGATGAACCGGGAACTTATTCGATTAAAGCTAGTATTCGGGATTCCTTTGGGGCAGTAACAACAAAAACAGCCAGAGTAACGGTTGTCCCCCCTAATCCTGTACCTGTCGCATCCTGTCCACAAGTGAAATCGATGCGGCCAGTTCCGGACGATGCTTTTGACAGCAGCCAGAGTTACAGTCCATTAGGAAAAGACATCGACCATTCAAGGGATGAATGGTCAGGTATAAAGCCGTACTATGTGAATGATACAATGGAGCCTATTTCAGAGAAGGTTTTTCTACATGTCTTTGATGAGGACGGTTTGAAATCCTTATATCCAGACGAATGTACGGTTGTCATTGAACCGGACTTGCCACCGGTGGCGAAATTAGATGTGCAGCCGCTCGGTATTCGCGGAGAAACGTATTCATTTGCTAATCAATCCTACAGTCCAGATGGCGATCCAATTGTGACTTGGGAATATAAGTTTAAATACGACGATGAAAATAATGGTTTTGATGACGATGCGTGGGCAACATTAATTGGAACAAAGGAAGTTGTTCAATTCAAACCAAATCGTGTAGGGAAATATTTATTCTATGTTCGTGTTGTCGAGGATTACGGCCGTGCGGACGATACACTAGATGAAGATGCAGCTTTGTATACGATGGATGTGACGAATTTAGCTCCTTCCGTATCCTTTAAGGTCGAAGGTGACAACCCGCGTCCGGATCTTGCTCTACCAGAAATCTTAACAGCCAAGTCAATATTGAACTGGAATTACTATCAAGTGAATTCGACAACACCTAAAGTGGGTGTGAATGGGTATTGGAGCGATTCGGAAGGTTACTTATCCGGAGGTCTTGGCAAAATCATGGAAGGGACAAGCCCATATTTTGATTTCGGCTCCTCATCCTATGGTGCTTATGTGCAGGATGCGTGGAACATGCCTTTTCCTAACCGCGGCTATGGAAATAATGGTTTATCTCCATATCGAACTATAAAACAGGAAAGCTACGGGTATGATCAACCGCTGCTTGCGAAGCAGAGTGACGGCACGTATGAGCCTGTTTCTGGAAATATAAATGGTGAGTCAGAATACCTTATACGTTCTAATCCTAAATACATTTATTATACGGACGAAGAAACATTATATGGTATGAATAAATCGAAAATCAGCCGTTACCAATTAGAAGTTCAAAGTCAGTATAGTGCAGAGCATCAGCAACTAGACGGTTGGTCGGTAGACTTGATTATTTCCCCAAATGATTTGTATCGTTTAACAAGCAGCAGAACATTTCCTAAGTTGAAGTTTTCAGATCAAGCACAATATAATGCTGCAATGGAAAATGGCGATTTCGAAGGTGCCCTCAAAACAGGAGAAACGTATAGATTAAATAATCCGGTGGTTCTCGATTATGAAGTATCGGATGAAACCATCTACCAACTAATTCGATGGACTCCAACTGAGAATAACTATAGTTATAATTGGACTACTTCTAACGGTAATTCGTTTGAATCTCAAGTAACAAATTCTATGATGGAAATCCGTACTTATGATGCGTTTACTGGTGAATTCATTGCAAGTTCTTTAGATCAAGGGCTGTTTTTACATTCAACGAGCTATGATGCTCTCCAACTGTTCCCGGTTAACGATGACTTGATGATGTTCGGAATTATAAATCGGTATAACGATAGTTTTACACCTAAAGATCGGATCATTAAATTGAACCGGCAAGGCGAAGTATTGAATGACAATGTGATTGATGGGCCAGAAACGACATCGACAGGAACGAAGGGTTATTCGGATTACGTGTTGTATCAATATAATCCGAGCGAGGCTAATATATGGTTCCAAGGAATGAACGGGGATTTCTACAGATATCAATTGGTGCAGGCGGAAAACGATGATGGTTCTGAGTTATTCTTTTATAATCGTACCTATGTGATGAAAATCGATAAAAATGGAGAAAAGTCTTGGCGGGTTCGTTTGACAGGGAAAAATCCGGATTCGAGAGGAGGCTGGGCATGGCAGGGCGGTACGGATCACGACGCATTCCCTGTGATGCTTGTGAACAGCCATAAAAATGAACTTGTTGTACAAAGTTTTCATTCTGGATACAGTTCGGGTGCAAGATTTGTTGAAGTCATAAACATGAACACTGGAAGCAAGAGACAAGATGACAGCATCAGGATCAATTCAAAAGATGATAATGGTTACTACATTGATTTTAACGGAAATCGTGTGCCGATACTGGGAAGCGATAAGTATCTGACAGCAGATGGATTATTTACGGATGACATTCAGAATAGAGCATTTAATAGCGATGGCAGCGTATATTCATCTTGGAGTTCCGGAGGTATCATCCGTTGGTCGTACTACCCGGATGTCACATCTTCTCAGATCAGCAACATCTACGTAGGCGATGGCATGTACATTGCATTTTATGGTCAGGCCAATGCTTTGAACTTTTTCGCGGATAATATTACGCCTTGGCTTACGGTGGGCACACCATCCGATGAACCGCCCGTCACAGATGGAATTTCTTTAGGTGAACTGATATCGCCTAATACTTACTCAGATCATGAATATACGTTTACACTGCGTATGAAAGATCCCAAAATGGATGATCAGCTGGCAGGTTTCGGATTTAGGGCACGTGATCCGAAAAACAAATATGCAGTAGAAACAGATGGAGAAACGCTATACATTTCGAAATACGTAAACGGTACAAGAACGATACTCGATGAAACGCGTTTTCCATTTCAAAATGAAACGGATTATCAGTTTAAGGTTCGAACAGAAGGAGATCGTTTGAGCGTCACCTTGAATCGCGTCCCATATTTTGAAGTAACGGATAACACCTTTGCTGATGGGAAAATAACGATTTTCTCAGATAAAGTGTTAGTGGATTTTGGGCCGATCATTGTTAATCCTGTCAATGGTCTAAAGGAAAAAGCAGCAGGATACGCTATTTTGGATGAAGTCACGCAGCGTGCAAATGTCACTTACAAAGACATGGTATTCAATGATCCGGAGAATGACCCGAAAGCAGGAATGTACAGCTGGTATCTAAAACATACACCGAAGTTCATTAATAACGGTGGATTATCCTCGCTGCACGATAAAAGATATTCATCTGAAGTGATGTCATTCGATAAGGTGGGGCTGTATGAAATTCATCTGAGCGCACAAGACGATCCGCATCCGGATTACTTATCTCCATCCGATGTATTCGGTGAATACCGGAAGGATTCGAACCCATTCAAGCAGCTGCTTGTTGTTCATCGCATACCGGTTGCAGAGTTTGAATTAAGCTACAGCAAAGAGGATGGACTAGAGTGGACAGATACCAGTTATGACCCGGACCGTTGGGCATCTGCAACGAATTACTCCACGGAAGCAACAGGCATTGATTACAGATCCACGCGGGGCGTAATGGAACGTAAGTATTTTTATATTGATCCAAATGGAAATACCGTTCATCAAAAGTTAATGGCTCCGACACTTGTAGGGACTTACGTTGTGGGGCTTATTGTAAAAGATGAATACGGAGCTTGGAGTCATTGGGCAGTGAAAACCATTCAGATTAACCAGCTGATGGATGATAATCCGCCAGTCGCAGGATTTACGCTGAGTAAAGATCAGTTGTATCGTAACGAGGTTTTAACGATCCATTCCACTGCGTATGACTTAGAAGATGGGGATCGTACACAAATCGCGCATTGGTATTACATCAAGCAGGGGAGCGGAAGTGAATCACTGCAAAGTACTTCGAGAACAAGCTGGAACAAGACATTCAACAGCTTAGGCACGTTCCAAATTCGGCAGGTTGTTCAGGATCGCTCGAATCAAACGGCAGAGTTCACCGATTCCGTGACGGTCATCAATCGGAAGCCGACTGCTGCGATTACTTATCCGAGCAGTACGAATCGAAATAATCCGACGATTGTCGCATCACCAAGGCCTGCATTTACATGGACATACTCGGATGGCGATAACGATCCGCAAACGCAGTATCAAGTCCGAATTTATCATGTGAATGGGACGTTGTTAAGGGATACGGGGCCAATGGGTGGCAGCTCGAAGAATTGGACAACTACGCAGGATCTTCCAACTGGAACCGTTATGTATGTAATGGTTCGAGTATTCGACGGCTATGATTGGAGTGAGTACAGCCAGCCAAAGTATTTTATGGTCAATCGGCCGCCGGTTGCAGATTTTGACTGGACACCGAAGCCGGTATGGGAAGGGGATCAGGTGACGCTCTTGAACCGGTCATCGGATCCGGACGGCGATCCTTTAACTTACACTTGGCAGGTGACGTTCCCGGATGGTACATCTCAATCGTTCACGACGACAAATGTGAGCCTGCGATTCACGCAGATCGGAATATACCGTATTCGATTGACGGCGAGCGACGGCATGGCCGAAAGCACTACTCAAAAGCCGATTGAAGCGAAAGAGCTTATTATTGAGCCAGCGGTATTCCATACAGAACAGTGGAAGATCATACACGATGAGCTCGGACACCAAACGGAGAACGATCCGAAGGATTTCTACTCGGGAGAAATCTTTGTACTGCAGGCTGGAACATCCCCTGCTCCGATTCATCAGGTGACAGCCTGGATGGACACGGAAGGACGAGACGGGAACGAGATTTATTTGACGACACAGCTTACAGCAGTGCACGATCCGGTTCAATACATTGGAGAATTGTACGATCCTGTTCTAATGTCACTGACCGAGGGGCTAAATGAAGGATTAGAAACGATTTGGTTCGAGGTGCGTTATGCGAACGGTGTCGTGAAGCAGGCTTCTGTGCCGGTGAACATCATTGGGCTGGCGAAGGAAGCTGCCGGAGTACATCGGAGAAGGTAAACAGACCTACTGGAGAAGAAATATGATAAAATCGCCTCCCACTTATTCCTGTGAGAGGCGATGACTTTATATCCCGCTTTAAAATTCGAACTGCTTCGAATATAAGTGGGCATACGTCCCGTCCTTTGCCAGCAATTCTTCATGAGAGCCTTGTTCGACAATTCCGTCCTTAGTCAGCACAATAATTCTTTGGGCGTTGCGGACGGTGGAGAGGCGATGAGCAATGACGAGAGTGGTGCGTCCCTGTGCCAACGATTCTAAAGAAGCCTTGACGACGCCTTCACTCTCGTTGTCTAAGGCACTTGTCGCTTCATCGAAGATAAGGATGGGCGGATTCTTCAGGAATACCCGAGCGATACTAAGGCGCTGCTTTTGTCCTCCGGAGAGCTTTACGCCGCGTTGTCCTATTTCGGAGTGATAGCCTTGAGGCAAACGGATGATAAAATCATGGGCGCCTGCTTGCTTGGCTGCTGCGATCATCTCTTCTTCACCAGCTTCGGGATTTCCATAGCGAATGTTGTCCATTACGGTACCGGCAAACAGATAGACATCCTGCTGCACAAATCCGATCTGTTTTCTCAAGCACGTCAACTCAATATCGCGGACGTTCGTTCCGTCCAATCGTACCTCTCCTTCTGTTGCATCGTAGAAGCGGGGGATGAGTGAGCAAAGTGTTGTTTTTCCCGCACCGGACGGACCCACCAGTGCAACATATTCACCAGGCTCTATTCTCAGCGAAAGATTGAGCAGTACCGGATTGAAGCGGTCCTCGTAGCGGAAGGTCACTTGCTTAAACTCGATTTCTCCGTGGACATTAGGCAGGACGACCGCCCCCGGCTTGCTCTTAATGGCTGGCTGAAGCCGCATAATTTCCATAAAGCGCTGAAATCCTGTAATGCCTTCTTGAAACTGTGTCGTCATGTGCGGTAATCGCTGCAGAGGCTCTACCAAGTATCCAATATATAGGAGGAAAGTGATTAAATCGGCTAAATCCAAAGTGCTGCGGACGATGCTGGCACTTCCGAATATGATGACCGTGATCGTAATGAGCTGAATGAATGTCTCCATCCCGTTGTAAAAGTAGGCTTCTGCCTTGTACGTACGTTTGCGGCTGTCTAGGAATCGATTATTGGCAGCACTGAACTTCTCAATTTCAACGTTTTCGCCGGCAAAAGACTTTACGACACGGATTCCGGATAGACTATCCTCCACTTGAGCGTTGATATCACCGATTCGCTCTTTGTTATCTCGAAGCGTACGGTTTAATATTTTATTGAAATACAGTACGAAGACGGTTAAGAAAGGCAGGAAACTGAATACGACGAGCGTGAGCGGCGCGTCAATGAAGAATAATATGGCGAAGGCGCCTATAAATCGGACGAAATATTTAATATAGTCTTCCGGACCATGATGGTACAGCTCCGAGAGGAGGAGCAGATCGTTCGTAATGCGGGACATGAGCTGGCCGGTCTTTTCTTGATCGTAAAAACGAAAGGACAGCTTTTGCATGTGGGTGAACAGTTCTTTACGCAAATCTCGTTCCATCCGAGCCCCGATTTCGTGTCCTTTGTAGTCTACAACGTAGTTACCCAAGTTCTGAATCGCGACCATCAGCAGCATTAGTCCGCCGATCCAGTATACTTCACGCAATGCGCTGGATAAGTCGTTCCCAAGGATATCTTTCGTAACATAACGAACAAGCAAAGGAAACAGCAGCGTTAAGGCTGAGGTGAATAGCGCACAGGCTAATACTGCAATGAATAAACCGAGGTACGGCTTGTAATAGGAAAGAAATTTTTTGATGGGAAATGACATCGTATACCCCTTTTCGTGTTATTTCATGAACACACATAAGGGGGAAGCGAGCACTTATGATGAAATCGTACCACCCTTATATGTTTGTTGGACGTGATACGCTGCATTTTTCATGTACAAAACCTCCTTGAATTTAGATCATTCCATTATATGTTTATTTTTGCAGCCTGTATGAATCATAGGGATTTTTTATGAAAGGGGATTCATTAATCATTACATTTGCGCTACAGTTATAGTAAATAAGACATAGGCAATATAACTTGCATTCGGATGGGAACATGAGAAATAGGTCTGAAAATCGTTGAGGGAGATAAGTGCTATGTCTCTGAAAAAGAAGATGTACGATCACCAGTTTTTCGCTGAACAACAAGATGGATCAATAAAATCAGCACAACAAATCGTTCCGCATGTGTTAGATCTGCTTGATGTGAAAAGCGTCGTAGATATTGGCTGTGGAACGGGAGGATGGCTCTCTGTTTTTAAAGGGTATGGCATCGCGGACATCTTTGGCGTTGACGGGGATTACGTCGATGAAGAGCTGCTCAAAATTCCTGTGGAGCAATACAGAGGAATGGATCTGACTAAGACTTTCGAATTGGACCGAAGATTTGATCTTGTCGTTTCATTGGAGGTGGCAGAGCATTTGCCCGAAACCTCTGCGGATATGTTCATCGAATCATTAACGAAGCTGGGTTCAGTCATACTATTCTCCGCCGCAGTTCCATACCAAGGGGGAAAGCATCACATCAACGAGCAGTGGCAGGGCTACTGGTTGGATAAATTCAATCAGTGCGGTTTTGCGGCTGTAGATTGTATTCGGAGCAAAATATGGGAGAATGAGGACGTGCAGTGGTGGTATGCCCAAAACATCATGATCTATGTGAAGTTGGAAGATTTGCATACATATCCGAGATTAGAAGCGGAATACATGAAAAATAAGGGAAATATCGTGTCCATGATTCATCCAAGGTTATATATGCTGCTGGCGAAAGATTATTTCGGAAATGACGGATATAAGGATGGGATGATCATCGGAAGACATTTCACTTCAAGATTATAGGATAAGAAATAGGTGCTGGGGTTGGTCCGGCACTTTTTTTTGTACGAGGAAGGAGTTTTTTATTCAAAATGAGTGATTACTCACTTGACCGTTCGGTCAACGAGGCATACAATGAACTTAAAAAAAGTGAGTGATTACTCACATCCAAATGTACGGAGAGGTGAAGCAGTTGAACCATTCACAGGAAGTCTGTATTCAGACGGAAAAGGTTGTCCGCAAGTTCGGTGACAGAGAGGTGCTGCATGGCATCAGCCTGCAAGTTCAGAGGAGTGAAATATTCGGATTGCTCGGCCCTTCCGGATCAGGCAAAACGACACTAGTTAAAATGATCGCCGGCATTGATGAGGCGACAAGCGGCACCATTGAAGTGTTGGGCACGTCTATGCCTAAGCTGGAGATGATGAACCGAATCGGCTATATGGCTCAGTCCGATGCTTTATATACGGAACTGACAGCGAAAGAAAATATGGAGTTTTTCGGCTCATTGTTCGGTTTACGGGCAAAAAAGCTGAATCAGCGTATGCTGGAGGTCATGGAGCTTGTAGGTTTGACTGAGCATCTGAAACGTCAGGTCGGTTCTTACTCGGGCGGCATGAAGAGGAGGCTGTCTCTCGCGATCGCGCTGCTGCATGAACCGGAGGTGCTTATTCTTGATGAGCCAACGGTCGGCATCGATCCGGTACTTCGCAAATCGATATGGGATGAACTCGAGAAACAAAGCAGGCAAGGGACGACGATACTGGTCACAACTCATGTGATGGATGAGGCGGACAAATGCCACCGACTCGGCATGGTTCGCGATGGAAGCTTGATCGCTGTTGGTACATTGGAGCATCTGAAAGAGGAAAGCGGCAGCGCGAGTATTGAGGAAGCATTCCTGTATTATGGAGGAGTCCGTTCATGAGAATCTCGGCGTTAATCAGGCGCATTATTCGTCAGTTTATTCACGATAAGCGCAGTATGGCTTTGCTCATCGCGGCACCGCTGCTTGTTCTGTCGTTGATGTACCTTGTGTTTAACGGGGATACGGTAAAGCCCAGCATCGGTACGGTTCAAGTTCCCGAGGCGATGAAAGAACATCTGATGGAGAATGAAGCGGACGTGACCGCAGTAGGTACGATGGAAGAGGCGGAGGAGAAGCTGGCTCAGGGGCAGCTGGATGCGATGATATGGCAGGAAGAAGGATTACTGCACATCAAGCTGGAGGGCAGTGATCCGAACCGGAACCGCGCCGTACTGGGGGTCTTTCAAGCCATGCGGCAGGAGCAACTTGCCGCACAGCTTCAAAATACATCGACGAGCCCTGTGATTGAATATCTTCATGGTTCAGCAGCAATGTCTACATTCGATCATTTCAGTCCGGTCTTAATCGGCTTATTCGCCTTCTTCTTTGTATTTCTTATTGCAGGTGTTTCGTTCTTAAAGGAACGCACGAGCGGCACATTGGAACGTCTTCTTGCCACACCGCTTCGCAGATGGGAGATCGTTGTCGGCTACATGGCAGGCTTTGGGATCTTCACGGGACTGCAGGCAGTTCTCATTGCCGGATACACGGTTGGTGTGCTGGGAAGCTTGATAGAGGGCTCATTCTGGCTTGTACTTCTCATTATGCTTCTGCTTTCATTTACAGCGCTCAGCTTTGGTACTTTTTTATCGGCATTTGCCAATACGGAATTTCAGATGATTCAGTTTATTCCGATCGTGATCGTACCGCAGGTGTTCTTCTCCGGCATTTTCGATCTCGAGAGCATTTCTCCATGGCTTCGCTGGTTAACCCATATTACACCGCTTAAATATGGCGCAGATGCCCTGCGAGGTGTTATGATTCGCGGCGAAGGCTTGAGCTCTATTGCATTGGAATTGTCCGTCCTTCTTCTGCTCACTTTGTTCTTCATGACGGCGAACGTTTTCGCATTGCGTAAGCATCGAAAAATATAGTATTCTGTGGTTATCTGTGAACGTGTTCGGATAGGAGAGGTTGCTTCATGTCGGAAAAAAGGGAAGAGTGGTTGAAGGATCTGCTCCGTTTGGTAGATGAGGGGGATCAGAAGAAAACGGAGAAGCAGGCGAAGATTTTGGAAGCGGCAGTAGAGATTTTTTCGGAGAAAGGTTATTCCGCGACATCGACGAGCGAAATTGCACAGAAGGCCGGCGTAGCGGAAGGGACGATCTTTCGCCATTATAAGACGAAAAAGGATTTGCTGCTTGCGATTGCAGGGCCGATTGCGGTAAAGCTGGTGGCCCCCTTTCTGCTGAACGATTTTGTAAAGGTGATTGATTCTCCTTATGATCGGCCAAAAGATTTTTTTCGAGCGATTGCCAAGGATCGAATTGCATTTGCTCGCAGCAACATCAAACTGATCAAAATTTTGTTCAATGAAGTACCTTTTCAACCGGAGCTGCTGGAACAGGTGAAGAACTTGATGACCAATATTGTGGTGAAGCGTATTGAAAACGCACTGCAGCATTTTCAGCAGCAGGGGTTTATCGTAGAGGCTCCGCCATGGCGTATTATGCGATCCGCATCCAGTATGCTCATTGGGATGATCGTGTTTCATGTTTTTCTTCGCCCGGACTTTCCGTTTGATGAGGATGAAGAAATTGAACGTACGCTGGATCTGCTTTTTTATGGCATTGCAGGCAGGTCGGAAGAGAATGCGGAAGAATAACGGCTGGATCGCAGGACAAAAAAAGGATATGCACATCGTCATAACTGACTTGTGCATATCCTTTTCTCATGTTACTAGCTATTCTGCGGCTTGAAGCCCGTGTAGATATGGATGGCATCTCGTAAAAACTCCGCCGTCCCTGGCTGCCTCTCATCGTAGTAAGCTTTGAACCGCTCGTCATCCACATACATTTGTGCGAGTCCCGCATGTGCTTCCTTGCTGTACTCACTCCAATAAAACATCAGCCACTTCTTATGCAGCGCTGCAGCTTTTTGAGCGATGTCGCTGGCAGGATCACCTGTTTCGAAAGCTTCGGCCAATGTGTCTTTGACTTCATTAGATAGTCGGGTGACTTCTTCGTATTGTTCAGGTGTCATATTTTGCAGCTTCTCATTGGACTGGTTCACCGTCTCATCTCCATATTTTTCCCGAATTTCTTTTCCGTATTTTTGTTCATTCTCATCGATCATTTGCTGTTTAAAGCCTTCGAATTTTTGTTTATCGTTCATCGTTATTCTCCCTTCCGTACTTGCCATCGTTCGTTCCACATTGGCAATTAACAGCTCCAATTGCTTTCTTTTGTCAAGGAGCTTGCGATGATGCTCTTCCAGCGCTTTGGCACGGTCGAAGTCAGGGTCGTTCATGATTTCTCTAATCTCATCGAGACTTACCCCCAGCTCGCGGTAAAATAAAATTTGCTGCAGCTTGTCAACTTCGTTTTGCCCGTAAATGCGGTAACCGGATGAATTGGTTCTGGCCGGCTTCAGAATGCCAATTTCATCATAATACCGCAGCGTGCGAGAGCTGACACCTGCCAGATGACCTAGCTTTTGCACCGTGTATTCCATAAGCTCACCTCCTGACACCTCTAATCTACACCTTTACGCAGCGTAAAGGTCAACAGCTTTTTTTGAATACATTTTGTGCCGATTGCAGCATTTTTGCAATGCATAAAGTCTGTCTGATTGGAATAGTAACCACATATGGATCGAATAGCAAAGATATTTTGCGATATTGATAAATTTGGAGCTTTTACCGATAATGGGATTGGAAACAACAGGTGAAATCACTATCATAAGCTCCCGAATCTGATGAAAAGGAGTGATGAGGTTTCTCCTCGTGCATATCGCATTATATCCATGGCTTAAGAAAAGATCTAAATAAGCAGTTGATTGGAGGCCGGGTGCTTTTTTGCACTCGGTTTATTTTTATCGCTATGCCACTTACTTCTGGACGGAAGCTCTTCGGTGCTCCGTTATGATGAATGCATTCTGGAAACGATTCTGTTATTCTTAAACATAATTGGATCTATAAAGTGAAAAGAAAAGAGAGGGATAAGGATGGTCCGTTTTGGATTGATTGGGACGAACTGGATTACAGATCGATTGGTGGCTGCTGGACGTGAAGCGGATGGATTTGAACTGGCGGCGGTTTATTCCAGAACGAAAGAAAAGGCAGAGGAATTCGCGGCAAAATACGAGATTCCTCATACGTTCACGGATTTGGAGGAGATGGCTTCATCAGAACTTATAGATGCCGTATATATCGCAAGTCCAAACTCGATGCATGCTAATCAAGCGATGCTGTTCATGAATCACGGAAAGCATGTATTGTGTGAAAAGCCATTTGCATCGAATGTGCGGGAAACGAAAGCGATGATCGAAGCGGCTGAGGCTAACGGTGTGGTACTGATGGAAGCGATGAAAACGACGCTGCTGCCTTCATTTCAGGCCATTAAGGAGGGGTTGCAGAAAATCGGTCCCGTAAGACGTTATGCTGCGAGCTATTGCCAATATTCATCGCGGTATGGAGCATACCTTGAAGGAAATGTGATGAACGCCTTCAAGCCGGAATTTTCGAATGGATCGCTTATGGATCTGGGCGTATACGGCATATACCCGATGGTGGCGTTGTTCGGCAAACCGTCCGATGTAAAGGCAAATGGCTATATGCTGGGATCGGGAGTCGATGGAGAAGGCTCGGTGATCGCATCTTACCGTGATATGGAAGCCGTCGTCACACACTCCAAAATTACCGATTCTACCCTTCCGTCTGAGATTCAGGGGGAACAAGGCTGCATTGTCATTGACAAGTTAAGTGAGCCGACGGAGCTGACGATTCATTATCGGGACGGGCGGAAAGAGCAGCTTTCTTTCGTGCAGGACAAGCCTCCAATGACGTACGAAGTGATTGAATTCATCGAGCTGATACGGCAAGGAAAGAAGCAGTCCGAAACCAACTCACATGCCTGCTCATTAGCTGTTGCTGAAATCATGGAGGAGTCCCGAAAGCAAATGGGGCTTGTTTACCCCGCTGATCTGGAATAAGGGATCTTTCATTGAAAAGCTAGTATACAAAGATATGAACCGGTCATCTTGTGACCGGTTTTTTTCATATGGATGCGTTTTTATCCGCCATAAGTCATCAGCTCCGCTGTCGTGGCTAATGACGGCCGTTCACTGTATGTGTCAACGAGATAATACGCAAAGGCCATGTTCCCGATCACGGTTCCCAGCTGCGATGTAAATGCCGCCAAAAACTGCTTGCAGAACGTTGGATTGCGAAAAAGACCCGTCATTGCAGCTCCTCCTCAGGAACTGCCTTTTTAACGAGAACGGGTTGCAGCAGGCTTTTCAAATATTCGATCAGCGCTTGAAACGGCATCTTGGTGTTTGGCTTCTCGAGACCGACGCTGATGGAATGAGTCATGATGCCTTCTTGAAAGGAAGCGGCAAGCTTAGAGATGTCTTCTATGTCCATCATAGGTGAGAATTCACCGCGCTCGACACCGATTTGAAGCAGCTCTGTAAACCTTGCTATACCTTGTTCGTAGCGCTTCAGCAGCAGTTTATGGCGAGCATTGTCCCGACTCCGTGTCATTTTAATCATAATGACCTAAGGTTCATTTTGTAATGACAAAATCCTACGAAAACAGTACAATGGAAATTTTTTGCTGTTCGTTCCTTGAATTCCTCAAAATGGGTATTTTGACGGATATGAAGAAAAATAACGAAAGTTTAACATATATCTAAAAGATATATATGGAGTTGATGCATGTGTCTAGGAAAAACAATACGTTCTTTGCAGTTCTGGGTATTTTGGCCAAAGGGCCGCAGTCTGGATACGATATCCGCAAGCATTTTAACGGATCGATTCGGTATTTTTGGAGCGAGAGTTATGGTCAAATTTATCCGACATTGCGGGAAATAGTTAAACTGGAATACGCAGTCGTCCAGCAAGACGTGAAGGATCCAAGAAAAAAGAAAATATATAAGATTACCGACGCGGGGACAGAAGCATTTCGCAGCTGGATTGCGGAGCCCGTGAATCCAATCACCTACCGGGATGAGTTGATGCTGAAATTGTTTTTTGCAAAGCCGGAGGATCGTTTCAATCTGCTCGGACTATTCGAAAATGAGAAGGAAGAGCTGCAGCAGATGAGGGATTCTATTACTGCACAGGCCGCTGGGCTAAAGCAATTCAAGGATCATGAGAGCTACCCTTTCTGGACTCTGACCATTCAGTACGGGTTGCTGTCAACAGAAGCTCGATTAAGATGGTGCAGTGAAGTGATCGATAGTTTGTCTGCACTCGGAAAAAAGGAGAGGGAATGATGAGTTCTATTCAGATTATTAAAGATAATGATACGTCTATCAAGGTGTTTTCATGTGGGAAGGGCCAAGCAGTTCTTTTTCTGCATGGAGGCTATTCTGGCAGTGAGATATGGGAAGAAGCGCTTGATCGGATTTCTGAACAGTACATGACACTGAGGTACGATCAAAGAGGGTACGGTCAAAGCGAGCCTGCTGTAAAACCTTTTTCACATGCTGAAACGCTTAAAGCGGTACTGGATGGACTTGAATTAAAGCGTGTGCATCTCATTGGATCATCCTTCGGCGGTGCGGTGGCAATTGATTTTTCGCTGCAGTATCCCGAATATGTGGATAGGCTTGTCCTGGTCGGGCCATCTGTAAATGGAATGAACATTCCTTTTCGGATGAAGCTGGAGGGAATTTTGGATTATATGCGCGTGCGGAGAAGCGGGATGGATAAAGCTGTAGAGAAGCTCTTACGTAAAAAATTTTGGCGGTATCTGATTCCGCAAACTGAAACCCGGAGACAGCGATTTAGGGAACTGTATTTGGGCAATGAGTCTTTCTACACGGGGAATCCTTCGCTGCAGAAGCCATTAGAACCTAACGCCGTCATGCGTCTGAAGGAAATCGATAACAAAACGCTCGTCATTGAACCGGAAAGGGACCATGTCTTTAATAGAAAAGCGTGCAGGGTGGTGCATGAGAACATTCCGAACGCGAAGAAAATCGTAATGAGCGGCTGCGGACATTATCCCCATTTGGAGCAGCCCGAAGTGTTCAGCAAGATCGTTTTGGAGTTTTTAAACCAAAGCTAACATATCCTATGGGTTTTGAAACGAGGCCCTCTTTTATTCATATGGCGACTGTGATAATATTTAGGAACAAACGTTCGTATATATGGAGGGTTGGGCACATGGCGAAAACGTATGAATCGATTACGACGAAACAGACCATGACCAGGGTAAAAGAGGAGCGGATGCCGTTCGATTGGTCCATTAATCCGTACCGGGGCTGCGCGCACGGCTGCAGCTTCTGCTACGCTCGTGGTTTTCAAGCCTTCATTCAGCACGGTGCAGACGATGAATTCCAAAACCACATCATGATGAAAATGAATGCGGCAGAGGCACTCGAAGCTCAGCTTGCCAAGCTTGCAGCAAGATTTAAATATGATATTGACGCCGTTGGTCGTTATGTGGGCGCAGTGGCGATCGGTACGGCAACCGATCCTTACCAGCCCGTTGAAGGCAAGTCGAAACTGACGAGGGAATGCCTAAAGGTGCTTGCGAAGTATAGGATACGGACATCGATTACGACACGCTCACCATTGATTTTAAGAGATTTGGATCTGATTACGGTCATGCCGCCGCATATCTCGGTGAATATCAGTATGAACACACTGGATGCGAAGCTGACAAGAACGTTGGAGCCGGGTTCGCCTCTGCCTGCCAAAAGACTGGAGACGATCGAGCAATTAGTGCAGCATGGAGTGGATACGACGTTGTTCTTGGCTCCAATCCTTCCTTTCCTGACAGATTCAGAGGAACAATTGGAGGCCGTCTTCGAGGCAGCCCGAAAGAGCGGGGCATCTTCTGTGATGACTTCGGTGCTAAGGCTTTCTCCAGATGTGAAGAAAGGATATTACAATATGCTCAAGCAGCATTTCCCGGATAAACTGCCAGGCTACTACCGGCTGTACAGCGGAGCTTATTCGACGAAAGCATATCAGGAAAGCATTCACCGATTGACCGATGAACTGCGCCGAAAGTATGCTTTCGGTGTTGAGTCTCTGAAGGAAGAAGAGATCAAGAAAATAAACCCTTGTGACGATGAAAATACCGTAAGCCTTGAACAGCTTGCTGGAGGGCTGCCATTGGAGCAGCTGTCGTTTTCTTTTTGAAACGAATGACATGAACTGAAAAAACTATACTGGACCGATCATTCCGGAAATGGTATACTCCTCTAACATAAGGGAGGGAATACCAATGGGACGCTCAAAAGAGTTTGACAAGGAGCGGGTACTTCATCAGGCGATGCTCGTTTTTTGGGAAAAAGGATATGACGCGGCAAGCATACCGGATTTATTAAAAGCAATGGGATTAAGCAGATCAAGCTTGTACGAAACTTTCGTGGATAAAGAGACGCTGTACATGGAAGCCATCCTTCATTACAAAAAAATACGGCAATATAAGAGAAACCTCCTCCTAGGTGCATCGTCCGCAAAAGAAGGAATTAGGCAGTATTTCGAGCAGCATATAGCTTCCGCATTGGACGAGGATCTGCCCAAAGGATGCATGATCACGAATGCAACGATGGGTTTCGATTCACCGGATGAAAGGCTGCGGCAATTCATCAGGGACAGTTTCGAGGAATTAGAGCAGTCCTTCTACGAACTGTTAAGTAAAGGTCAGCAGACAGGAGAAATCGATTCCCGAAAAGACATCAAAGTACTGGCGCACCTGCTGCTTAACCTGAATTACAGCATTAACGTCGTATCCAAGGTGAAAGCCGACAAGAAATTGATGGAAGATATGGTGGGTACGCTGATCGAGATGCTATAGAAAATTTTTTTAATATTATCGGAACAATCGTTCCAGAAATAGGTTTCTTATTTGACTTTCGAAGGGGCGCTTATGATGAGTTCAATTGAAACTGAAAAAATGGAGAGAACTTATTCGTCATGGACCATACTTATTCTTGCGGTTGCTTGCGGCGTTATTGCCGCCAATCTATATTATGCTCAGCCTTTAGTGGGCCTCATTAGTTCAGATCTTGAATTATCCTCCAGGGCGGCAGGATTAATCGTCACACTGACTCAAATCGGTTACGGCATCGGATTATTCTTTATTGTTCCTTTGGGAGATATCCTTGAGAATCGAAAGCTGGTTGTCGTGAGTTTGTTTCTTACTGCCGTGGTTTTGGCGATGGCAGCCGCAGTCAAAAGCACAGGTCTTTTTCTGACAGCGTCGTTATGTATTGGGCTGGGGTCCGTTGCAGCGCAGGTGCTCGTTCCTTACGCAGCTCATCTTTCGCCAGATGCTGTGCGAGGCCGTAGCGTAGGAAATGTCATGAGCGGATTGTTGCTCGGAATTATGCTCGCTCGTCCCCTCTCAAGTATGGTAACGGAGTTCATGGGATGGAGGGCTGTATATTATTTATCGTCCGCCGCTATTTTTATATTGGCTCTTGTACTCGCGGTGGCACTTCCTTCCAGGAAGCCGCTCTATTCGCTCCGATACCCTGCACTTCTGGGATCGATGCTTCATTTGCTTAAAACGACACCTATCCTGCAGCGCAGAGCGATTTATCATGCTTGCGTATTCGGTACATTCAGTTTATTCTGGACGACGGTTCCTATGTTCTTATCGGGTCCGGTGTTTCATTTTTCGCAAAAAGAAGTTGCGCTGTTCGCATTGGTTGGTGTATCTGGGGCGGCGGCTGCACCTGTGGCAGGCCGTCTAGCGGATCGAGGATGGATTCGTCCTGCCACGGGATTGGCTTTGATCTTCGTATTTATTTCCGTCACTTTACCTTTTGTCATCCAGAACGGTTCAACTTTCGCAATCTTCATCCTGCTCATTTCAGCCATCTTATTAGACATGGGAGTTTCAGCAAATCTCGTACTCGGGCAGCGCGCGATATTCTCGTTAGGAGCACAGTTTCGTAGCAGGTTGAATGGCTTATATATGGCCATCTTTTTTGCCGGCGGTGCGGTAGGATCGGCTGCAGGAGGATGGGCATACGCACTGGGCGGCTGGAAAGCTGCATTGCTCATCGGTATGGCTTTTCCGACCGCTGCGCTGATTTATTATATGACGGAGAAGAAGGAACGGAAGGAACAGTGAATATCCTATAGAAATAAAGGTAATAGACAAATATAAATCGTTGGAGGGAATCATCGTGGCAACAATAGAGGATTTTATGAAATTAGATATCCGTATTGGTACAGTGGTAAAGGCGGAGGCCTTCCCGGAAGCACGCAAACCTGCTATTAAATTGCAAATTGATTTTGGCGAAATCGGCATGAAACGTTCGTCTGCACAAATTACGAAAAGGTATGATCCGGAAAAACTCGTAGGTACTCAAGTGGCCGCCATCGTCAATTTACCGGAACGGCGAATCGCGGGTTTCGCATCTGAAGTGTTGGTCATTGGAGGCGTCCCGGAGGAAGGCGATGTGGTCCTTCTAAAACCCGATGTACCCGTTAAAAACGGGACACCGATAGCTTAATCATGCACGTTATATGCCGTCGGTTGAGTTTTTAGCTGCCTGAATCTTCAGTTCGCTGAACCACGTGGTGGAAATAAAGATATAATAGTTCAAACGAAAATGAAGAGGATGATTCCATATGATCGATCCGAAGCAAATTTTAAGAAGTTTAGAAACATTGTCCGGTCCTTTTCCTCCATTTGATATAAACCTTTTGCCAGCAGCACCTGGCGAGTTATTTATGGAATGGCTGAACCTAGCCATTGAGCACGAAGTGAAGGAACCACATGCAATGACGCTTTCTACAATGGATGCTGACGGCTATCCGGATGCTCGCGTATTGATATTGAAGAATGTGGTGGACGACACATTTTATTTCGCTTCTAGTGCTGAGAGCCGTAAGGGGCAGCAATTGAAGCGGAATCCGAAAGCGGCGCTGACATTTTATTGGCCGACTTTAGGCAGGCAAATTCGCTTGCGAGGTACCGTTGAAGATATGGGAGATGCGGCCAGTGCTGCCGATTTCCAAGAACGATCGGCGGAAGCCCGTGCCATTGCGCTAGCGGGCAATCAGAGTCGGGAGCTTGCAAGTGAGGAAGAGCTGAAGTATTCACTTGCTGCGCAGGAGCAGAGAATCCGCCGCAAACCGGATATCACCACCCCTAATTGGAGGCTGTATGCACTGAAAGCAAGGGAGGCCGAATTTTGGCAAGGGGATACGAGACGTAAGCATACCCGGATTCAGTATTATTGGAGTGAGGAGCAATGGAAGCATCGGAGACTCTGGACCTGATACTTCCAAAGTTGTACCGTGTGATATAGTTATATAGATATGATCTATTCCTCTTTAGAAGTCGAATAAAGATATATAGGTTAAAGAGAAACACCCGAATTGAGGTACTTGAGGGGAGAAATGGATGTCAAAGCGCATTCTGCTCATAGAGGATGACAGGGAAATCAGCCAATTGATCGCAAGCCATCTAAAACAGGAGAACTACACCGTTGTGGCCGCATTTGACGGTGAGGAAGCTGCAGAACTATTTCGTAAAGAGAAGTTCGATCTCATATTACTCGATTTAATGCTCCCTAAGGTTAGCGGCATGGATTTATTAAAACAAATCCGGGAAACCAGCGTCGTGCCTGTCTTGATTATATCCGCGAAGGACAGCGACCTCGATAAGGCACTCGGCCTTGGTTTTGGGGCTGATGATTATGTAAGCAAGCCTTTCTCCATAATTGAATTAACGGCCAGAGTGCAGGCGGCTATTCGCAGGGCTACGCAATATATTCAAGCGGAAAGCGAGCCAGCCTCTCATACGATTCAATATAAGGATGTCATACTTGATTTACATACGTTTTCGGCACAAGTCAGGGGGCAGAACGTACAACTCACCTCCAAGGAATTTCATATTTTGAAGCTGTTTTTCACGCATCAGAGCAGGGTGTTCACGAAGGAGCAAATCTACCAGTTGATTTGGGAAGATGATTATTTCGGGAATGAAAACGTCATAAATGTACATATTCGCAGACTTCGGGAAAAAATCGAAGAGGATCCGTCAACCCCTGAGTACATTCGCACCATCTGGGGAATCGGATATAAGCTGGGGGTGTAGGCCATGATCATCATCCTATGCTCAATCATTGGCGTTCTGATCCTGATCAATGTTTGGCAATATTTCGCCCGCAGAAGGCTGTATCGAAATATCAATGAAATCACCAATAAAATGTCTGATATTATTGAACACGAAACGGCTGAGAAAGTGTTGGTCCAGACTGACCAGCAGGCAATTCAGCTGCTGCTCATTCAAATCAACCGTCTTCTGGATTACAACCAAAAGATCATTGCCGATTATGCCAGAACGAAGGACAGTCTTAGGAAAATGATATCCAACATGTCGCACGATTTAAAAACGCCCCTGACGGTCATTCTTGGATATGCGGAGAAGCTGAATCAGGAAAAACCGATGAGTCACGAAGAGCAAAGCCACGTTATTAGGCGGTTGAACGATAAAGTAAATCATCTGATTGCCCTGCTCAATCAATTTTTTGACCTGGTCAAAATCGAATCGGAAGACTATGAAATCCCGTTAAGCAAAATATCTATCAATGAGATTTGCCGGCAGAGTGTGCTTGAATATTATGACCTGCTTGAAACTAAAGGACTTCGGGTGGAGCTCGATATTCCGGAGCGGCCGTTTTATATTCTTGGCAATGAGCAGGCGCTGCACCGGATATTGAGCAATTTAATATCGAATTCGATCCGGTATGGAATGGATGGGGGCGTTTTTGGTTTAACGCTGCGAGAAGAAGGAGAAGCTGTTGCCATTGACATTTGGGATCGGGGTAAAGGAATCGAGGAAGTGCACCAAGACCGTGTGTTTGAAAGACTGTACACGTTAGACGATGCCCGGAACCCGCAATTTCAGGGGAGCGGGTTAGGCCTTAGCATTTCGAAACGTTTAACGGAGGCGATGAAGGGCTCGATTCAGTTAACAAGCAAACCGTATGAGAAAACAACGTTCACCTGTACGTTTAAACAAATGGTATATTGAAACGACGCTTTTAGGAGGGGTTCTGTCTGAACGCCTCCTTTTCACATATTTTATCGAATTCTCCGAACTTAAGAAACTTGTAAGAAATGAGAAAGAAAAACCATACAATCTCTGATTTATGATAGAAGTAATCCAAGAGACGAATTGAAGGCGGGAGGTTCAATTTCCATGAATGAAGTCATTCGAACTCATGAACTGACAAAAGCAGTAAAAGGCAAAACCATTGTATCGGATGTTAATCTCCATGTAAAAAGAGGCGAGATCTACGGTTTACTCGGACCTAACGGCGCGGGGAAAACAACGATGATGAAAATGCTCACCGGACTCATCATTCCTACTTCTGGAGAGATCATGCTATTTGGCAAGAAGCTCACCGAAGCATCAAAGGATGGTTTGAAACGAGTAGGGAGCATCATTGAATATCCGATCTTTTTCGAGCATTTAACGGCCATGCAGAATCTTCGAATTCACTGTGAATATCTTGGCTTTTATGACCATAAAGCGATTACTCAAGCGCTGGATATGGTGGGTTTGCAGGGGATCGACGATAAAAAGGTGAAGGATTTCTCGCTGGGCATGAAGCAGCGCTTAGGCATTGTGCGGGCCATGATTACGAAGCCAGAGCTGATCGTGCTGGATGAACCGACCAATGGGCTGGATCCGATCGGCATCAAAGAGATGAGAGATTTAATCCGGATGTTAAACAAGGAGTATGGCATTACTTTTCTATTATCCAGCCACATTCTAGGCGAAATTGAGCAGGTGGCTGACAGAATTGGCGTCATTCAGCATGGAAAACTAGTCAATGAAGTGGCGCTGGCGGATATTCGAAAGCTTCGGACGAATTATATCGAGCTTGTCACCTCGAATGTGCAAAAATCGGTCTATTTGCTGGAAACAGAACTTCACCTTTCTAATATGAAAATTGTGCAGGATAAGAAAATTCGGATTTACAACACAGGCGCATCCCCTAGTGAAATTTCAAAAATGCTGGTATCTCACGATATTGAAATCGAGGAGATCCAGAAGCATACGAGCACGCTGGAGGATTATTTTTATCATCAAATTCAAGGAGGCGTGAGCGGTGAATAAGCTGATTGAACTGGAATGGAGAAAATTGCAGCGTAAAAAAGTGTTCGGCGAATTGATAGTCTATTGGGTGATTCTGATGTTTTTGCCGGTATTTTTTCTGAAGGTCGTCCTGGCTGAATCGCCGCTTGTGGAGTTTGGGAACAGTTATACCGATGCGCTCAGTCTCATGCTGCCAATTCAAATGGGGTTTGTACTGTTCGGAGCTTCCCTCATTAATCATGTATTCATTGAAGAATATAAGAACAAAACGATGACTCTTTCGTTCGGATATCCGATCAGCCGAAAAACACTGGTCATGGCGAAGGTTCAGTTTATCTTTTTGGCGGTTTTCTTGTGTACCATGATATCTTTCGTACTTGCAGGGATCACGACCTATGTATTCGATAGGTTCATAGATGTCATCGATGGAAAACCATCCATGGCGGATTTGATGAACTTTACCGTGAGGACGATCATTCATTCGGCCGTCGTTGCGTTGGCCAGCCTGATTCCACTGTTTCCTTTTGGAATTTGGAGAAGAGCGGTTATACCTACCGTCATTTGTGCCGTGTTTCTGATACAGCTCCACAATTTACTGGGTCTGCTGCGTATTACGCTGAATCAGGATGTACTGTATGCTGTGCTGAGTGTTTTAGGCGCGGCGAGTGTTTACTTGGCGGTCAAAACGATCAATCAATTGGGGGATGTGTAAAGTACCAAAATGTCTATACGCCCATATAATAATGACAACACTACGGATATAGAGGAGCAGCGTATGGATGATTACGATTTCAGGGCGTATAGAGTGGTTTCGAGTATCGTATCTTCTGCACAAGGAGATGTGACGGGTGACGGAATCCTCGATCATGTCTATCTAACAGGGATAAGAACGCAGGATAGTCCTTTTATTCAAGAGATCACGTTAGTCGTACAAGATGGCGGAAGAGGCAGAATCACGCGAGTACCTCTTCAGGAAAACGCAGGCTACAATCCAAGATTGTTTTTAGGCGATTTCACTGGGAATAGAGTGAGTGATATTTTGATCAGCATCGATTCTGGCGGCAGCGGCGGGATCATGTATCACTACATCTATTCGTTCGTGAATAACATGCCGCGATTGTTGTTCGATTTTAATCGATACAATGAGACGTATTCATATGAGGTCACTTACAAGGACAACTTCAAAGTCGAAGCGATCAGCAAGGCGAATCAAAAGAAATATATCATTGATCTAACGTATAAAGGCGCAGATTATTTAAACGAAATCTATGATGCGAACGGGAAGCTCAAGCAGCCCATTAGCGGGTTTGTGAATCCGCTGAGCGGACTGTATCCGGTCGATTTCGATTCCAACCAAGTGTATGAACTGCTGGCTTATCAGAAAATCGCAGGAAGATATAACGCGGATTCGTTAGGCTATTACTTGAATACCTTAGCATGGAGAGGGAATCAGTTTACTCTGGCAAACCAGAACGTGGCTATTTTTGGAGCATAGCAAATGAAAAGAAATCAACTCCTTTTTGCTAGGCTATGATGGAAAAAAAGGAGTTGATTGATGATGACAGTGAAGCTTACCCCTTATCTCAATATGGAAGGGAACGCAAGAGAAGCGATTCAGTTTTATGAAGAGGCCATCGGCGCCGAAGTCCTATCCATCATAACCTATGGAGATATGCCGGATATGCCGAATACGTTCACGGATGATTTAAAGAATCTTGTAGCACACGCGAGGTTACGAGTTGGCGAAACGGAACTTATGTTTTCGGATGCGCCCAGCGGTTCCTCTATTCCAAGAGGAAAACAGGTCACCATTTGTATTACAACAAACAGCTTGGAACAGTCTAAACGTTTTTTTGAAGCCTTGCGTCAGAACGGTCACGTGAACATGCCGTTTGAAGCGACGCCGTTCAGCCCAGGATTTGGCGATGTCACTGATCAATACGGTGTAACCTTTCAAATTTATACTGAAATCGAAAGCCACTCCTGATGGAGTGGTTTCTTTCATAGAGCTTTACTTTGATTTTTCGAATTCGATTATTTATATCTTTCCTTTTCCAGTCCGATGCTCATCGAATTTTATTAACTTAAACCAGATGCAGTGACGGAACTGATGATTTCGCTAATTTTGGCGATGGTCAGCAACTAGCATAGTACACAGCAGTATAACCATGATGATGAATGCCTAGGAAGGATGACGATCAATGAAACAACAGAGTGCCTTGAAAATCGCTTTGATACAGATGAGAAGTGAAAAAGCCGATATTGATCACAACCTCTCGTCGATGCGTAAGTATATTTCCGAGAGCAGCGCGAATGGGGCGGATTTCATCTGTTTTCCCGAAATGAATATCACGGGATACATAGATCCTGCCAAGTATACGGACGCCATTATATCTATTGACCATCCGGCAGTCAGCGAAGTCGTCAAATTAAGCGATATTTACTCCAGTTGTGTGATTTCTGGATTTGTAGAGCACAATCCAGGGGGAAAGCCTTATATCAATCAATTCGTAGCCTATAATGGGAAATTACTTGGTTCCTATCGAAAGAAAACAATAAAAGATGATGAAGAAAAGTGGTTCTCTCCTGGCGATCAACAACCGATATTTACAGTTTCCGGGCTGACGTTCGGCTTGTCCGTCTGTGCGGACATCGATGATCCGAAAATCTTTGCAGAATATGCTCAAAAGGGTGCGACGATCGTTTTTGAAAGTGCCGCTCCCGGATTGTATGGGGAACAAGAAACTAGAAATTGGTATTCAGGTTTCCACTGGTGGAGAAGCAATTGCATGGATAAGTTGGGGAAATACGCGGCTGACCATTCGCTTTACATTGGAGTGGCCACACAAGCTGGGCGTACAATCGACGAAGACTTCCCTGGCGGCGGATATCTATTCGATCCTCTGGGGAGATGCACTGCTGAAACAAGAGATTGGAGCGAGGGCATACTCTATAGTTCAATAACCATTTGAACCACCGCGTGATCGAAACATAAATAATGAGCAAACGGGTCCGATAGTACCGCAGCGGCAGCCAAGGACATAAATTCCACATCCAGACTGCCGCTGAACTAGTAATTTTAGCTTAAAGCTGATTTTGATGAGGCTGTTAATTGGTTTTCAGAAATGTATCAAAATGACTATTCCTTGCGACCGCTGTAATTTTTTCGGTATTGTCCTGGAGTCATGCCTTCCTGTTTGCGGAAATACCGAATGAAATTTTGCGGGTTGTTGTATGTCAGCCGCTCAGCGATTTCTTTGATTGGGAGCTCCGTTTCCACCAGCCACTTTTTCGCTTTGTTCAACCGATAGTTTGCCAAATATTCGCTAAAGGTCAAGCCGGTCTCCTTCTTAAAAATACTGCTTAAATAAAACACATTATAATGGAGTCTAGATGCACATTCGTCTAAGGTTAAGTCCTTATCATATTCCTTCTGAATGATGTCGATGATTTGCTCCGAAATGTTATGGTACTGAGACGCTTGGCGATCTTGGAATACGTTGATCATCGGGGCAATAATTTTATTTCGGAACCATGTCTCAATTTCGGAACTAATGTACAGCTGCAGCAGCTGCTCATAATAAGAACCCTCTTCTTCAGCGGGGGACGTTTGCGATATGCCTGCCTCCTGCATGACGATCATGAATTCATTTAACAGACAAATGAGTGAAATTTGATATTCGTGAGGCGTCCGATCCTTCAGAAATACTTCATCCAGCCACTGCTTCAACGTTTCATGCGCACGCTTTTCATCGGCCAGGCGTATGGCATCCATCAGCTCATTCTCAAGCTGCTTCGGATAGAAGTAGACGTTGCTGTGATGACCTGCGTTCAAGCTGGAGTAAGGAATGATGACGCCTTTTCCCAGCTTCATACGATGCCTTAATGCCTCGACTCCCTCCCGGTACGCTCTTGAGACTTTGTGGAAATCATGGAACGGCAAGCTGATGCCAATGCTGACGTCTAAATCCAGATACGCCCGAACATTCTGCTGTATATTCTCGGTCAGCTTATAGACAACATCTTTGAACCCGTCAACGGACTGATCATGGCTGCCGAGCAGCGTAACATGGGTTTGATCGATAATGATCGTGGGCAATCTGTCGCTGGCAGGCACCATTTCTTCAATGATGTTATTGATTGCGAATAAGAGCAGATCCAGATCATCCGCTTCAAATCGAGTATTTTCAATGAGGTCGATTTGAAGTGTAATGACGGCAAATTGCTTCCAACGGGATATTTGCTCGGTCAGCCCAAATCGCTTGAGCTTGTCCTCGGTTTCGGAAATTTTTCCGTTTCCGAGGTACATCTTATGAAGGAATATACTCTTGATTTGCTCACTGTTCCGACTTAATTCACTCGTTAATTTCGTGTTCGAATGGAACAGCTCCCGAATATGGTCATTAATGATTTGAATTTCATTTTTATTGGATTTTTTATAGACAGGAACCCGTTCGGAAATTTCCCTAAACATCTTATAGATCGGCGAATACACCTTGCGGCTGCCCAGCCATACAAACAAGACGGTGATTCCGATAATGAGCAAGCATAAATAAATCGTAAACCATCCGATCGATCTGGATTCCTTCGTCATTTCCGACATTTCAGTAAAGGATATATAGGTCCAATCATTATAGGATGATTTCACATAGGTGACGGAGATCGGGTGCTTCGAATCTTCAGACAAAAATTGTCCGGACGCATCCGAAAGCCGTCCTAATTGATATTCAGAAATATAGCCCAAATCTGTTAATCGCATGCCTATTTTATCTTTATCGGGATGTATGATGATGCGGTTGCGGGCGTCAACCACCATCGCTTCTTGTTCAGAAGGCACGTTGATGATTTCCGCTAAGCTGCAAGCAGGAATGGTCGCAATGATGACGCCTCTTTCTTCGGTGATATACATATTCATTCTTTTTGAAAGCGTTATCGTATAATCGCAGCCCGAAACAAGATTATCGCTTGAACCCAGCTTTCTGGTTTCCAGCACATTCCATGTCGTTTTGGTATGCCCCTCTGAAAGCTCCATTAATATTTCCTTGTATTCATAGGATTCCAAATCATACAAGCCGCGGTTGTTCACGAGCCATCCGGATAATTTGCTGATCAGGATCACATCGGTCACTTTCGTTTCTTGGGATTGAAGCAGCGACATTTCGTTTGCCAAATGATTATAAAGCTGAAAATCCCTATAAGAGAGCTTTTGGTAGATGGCTTCTTGTACGATATTCGTATTGATTACATAATTCATCGTATAATCCACGGTTCGCAATATTTGCTCGATGCCGGCGTTAATTTGATTCATCGTATGTATATTGCTCTTAATGACATGGCTTTGAATCGAATTGGACGATTTCATGTAAGAAAAGAAGCCAAGCGCGATGAGTGGTATGATGCTGACCGCGCAGCCGAATAAAACCATCTTCGTATAGAGACTGTGTCTGTTCATGGGTACCACCTTTCGAGCCAAGCATCGTCTAATCCTCATTCTATCCTTCCATATACGAAAGAGACAATAATCATTTTGAAGCGAATGATCATTTTATTTGAATGGACTGTGAGTGGGTGCCGGAGAGTGGACGGATATTTCATTTGAATTTTCCTGTACAATAAAGGAATCTAGTAAAAAAACGAAAAGCATATCTGCACGTATAAGTGCTATGACAATAATCATCTGAAGGGTTCATGATCATACGATTGGATGCGCATGAATGATAACAGAGAGACCTGATCCTCCCGTGAACAAATCTCCAGATTATTTACGTCATCGTATATTGATCCTAATCTAGAAATCAGCAAGACCAAGCACAATAGTTTAAAAATGGGAGGTCAACCAATGAAAAAATGCAATGCAGTTCTTGGAGCGGTTCTGGCGGTTACTTTAATCGCGGGCTGCGGCAACGGTAACAATGCGGGACAGAATGAGAATGCATCCAATGCGGATGGAAAGGCTAAGGGAGCTACTAAAATTTCATTATTTGCTACGCTCCATACTCCTGAGGTGCCTTCGGACAAAATTGAAAAGCTGCTAGAAGAAAAGACGAATACAGAACTCGATATTCAATGGATTCCTGCAAACAGCTACGATGATAAAGTCAATGCGGCATTCGCCACGGATGCACTGCCTATGGTTGTGGGCACGGGCAAAGTGGAAATGTTCCGCGAAGCGATTCGTGATGGGCAGTTTTGGGAAATTGGGCCTTATTTAAAGGATTACCCGAACTTAAGCAACCTGAATCCTGATGTATTAAAGAACACGATGGTCGACGGAAAGCTGTATTCCTTATATATGGAGCGTCCGCTGTCCCGCGCAGGATTGATCTATCGCAAAGATTGGGCGGAAAAGCTGGGCATAGCCGCACCGACAACGATTGATGAGCTGTATGACATGCTGTATCAGTTTAAACATAATGATCCAGATGGCAACGGTGAAGATGATACGATTGGACTGACGGACCGCAGCGATATGATCTACGGCGCATTTAAAGCCGTAAGCTCATGGTTCGGCACACCGAACTATTGGGGAGAAAAAGATGGACAGCTGCTGCCAGAGTTTATGTTCCCTGAATATGTCGAGACGATGAAGTTTTTCCGCAAGCTGCATGAGGAAGGCTTAATCAACCAGGACTTCCCGGTGACGAGCAAAGAGGATCAGCGAAATCTGTTAATTACAGGAAGAGCGGGGGCTTATATCGGTTCCATGCCGGATGCCATGGGATTGCAGGATAAGCTGGATGATATTAATCCAGATGGCGTATTGGATGTACAAAATCGGATCGAAGGACCGAATGGATTAGGCATTTGGGCGATCCCCGGATACGGCTCGGTATGGCTGTTCCCTAAATCTTCGATTAAAACAGAAGAGCAGCTGAAAGATATTCTGGCCTTCTATGATCAGATGATGAGCACCGAGATCGCGAATTTGATTCATTGGGGAATCGAGGGAGAGCATTATACGCTCGATAACGGAACTGTTGTTCAAAACAAAGACTTGAAATTGATCGATCGTGAAGTGAAGCCATACGCAGGACTAGTTGTAGGCGGGGAACAGTCGATTCCAGGTCTGTTAAAAGCAAAATGGGATCTTCCTGTGAAGCAAAGAGCCGAGGAATTAGTGGTAGATAACAACAATTTCCTGATCCATGATCCAACAGCTCCGCTCGAATCAAAGACGAATATCGAATTGGGGCCTCGTCTGCAGCAATCGATCAATGATGCGACCTTCCAATTTATTCTTGGCGACATCGATGAAGAAGGATTCCAGAAGGTTGTAGACAAATGGCTTAGCGATGGAGGACAAAAAATCATCGATGAGTTCAACGCATCTTATGAGTTAACGAAATAATAGCGCACTCAAATGCAAATGAATGGAGGCTGTCGTAGGTGGAACGCGCCTCCATTCATCCTCTACCCAAAGGGAGTGAAATCATGAGTCAGCCGGTGCTTCAATCGAAGTCCCTTAAACGAAAATCTTCTAACAGTGAGTTTATGAGAAGTGTTTTGAAGAATAAAGCGCTCTATTTGATGATCCTGCCCGGTTTTCTTTACTTTGTCATCTTCAAGTATATTCCCATGGGCGGGCTGGTAATTGCCTTTCAAAACTACAAGCCGTATGAAGGAATTCTTGGCAGTGAATGGGTAGGATTTGCCCATTTTGAACGATTGTTTACAGATCCGATGTTTTTCACGATTTTATCCAATACGTTGATATTGTTTTTCATGAATATACTCATTTACTTTCCCGTGCCGATTATTTTGGCCCTGATGCTGAACGAGCTGAGGCACCAATTTTTTAAACGATTCATTCAAACGCTGGTCTATGTTCCGCATTTTATGTCCTGGGTCATTATTGTCTCGATTTCGTTCGTACTGCTGTCGATGGACAGAGGATTGATCAACGAGCTTTTCGTCATGATGGGCTTTGAAAAAGTGAATTTCCTGATGAGCTCGGAATGGTTTAGACCGATGTACATTTTACAAGTCATCTGGCGTGAAGCAGGTTGGGGGACAATCATTTATTTGGCGGCGATGGCGGCGATAGATCCTCAGCTGTATGAAGCCTCTCGTATGGATGGAGCGGGGCGTTTTCGCCAAATCTGGCATATCACATTGCCTTCCATCCGGAGCGTCATTGTCGTCCTGCTGCTGCTCAAAATCGGGGACGTCCTCGAGCTTGGTTTCGAACATATTTTCTTGCTGCTGAACGCGATGAACCGCGAAGTGGGAGAAATATTCGATACGTTTGTGTATACGGCCGGTTTGGAGCAGGGACAATTCAGTTACAGTGCAGCGGTAGGTTTCTTTAAGTCGCTGGTTGGACTCATACTTGTCATGACGGCGAATTATTTGGCCAAGAAATTCGGCGAAGAAGGGATCTATTAATCACAGAAGGAGGCACACTTATGGTTCAAGATAAATCGCTCGGAAGCCGAATATTCGATATCGTCAATATCGTGTTGTTATCCATCATCGGTCTAGTGACGATACTGCCGTTTATTTATGTATTGTCGGGATCATTTACGTCGATCACAGAGCTCGCGGAGAAACAAATCGTCATTATTCCTACGGAAATATCGTTTGATGCTTACCGCTACATCTTCTCCACAAGTACAGTCATGAAGGCGATCGGCGTCTCCATCGGCATTACTTTGTTTGGCACGCTGTTTAGCATGCTGCTGACCGCTTTAATGGCTTACGGGCTTTCCAAGCGGGATTTAAGAGGCCGCAGGCTGATTATGTTTTTGATCGTATTTACGATGCTGTTTAACGGAGGGATGATTCCGACGTTCCTCGTCGTCAAGAGCTTAGGATTAATCGACAGCTATGGCGCATTGATTTTACCGAGCGCGCTCAATGCATTTAACTTGATCATCATGCGCAATTTCTTTCAGAACCTCCCGGAAGGCTTGGAAGAGTCTGCCAAGATCGATGGTGCGGGGAACTGGGGCATCCTGTTCCGAATCGTCATTCCGCTATCGATGCCGGCGATTGCAACGATTTCGTTATTTTATGCGGTGACCTACTGGAATACGTATTTTCAGGCTGTGATGTACATCAATGATGCGGCGAAATGGCCTGTGCAGGTCATATTAAGACAAATCGTTATTTTATCTGGGGCGTTAACAGCGGACACTTCCGATTGGGGACAAGATTATGTTGCGCCGCCGGAGCAGACGATCAAGATGGCGGTCATCGTCGTGGCTACCGTGCCGATTCTGCTTGTGTATCCGTTTCTGCAAAAGCACTTCGCCAAGGGAGCATTGCTTGGTTCGATTAAGGGATAAGCATAAGAGCTGCGGAACGGATGGCCTAGGGAACAAGTGCCGATCTCGTATAGAGACGGACATAAGGGGTCGGCTCGATATACGAATAAAAAGGAACTGATGCACCCAACTGAAAAGTGCCAGTTCCTTTTTTTCATGTTGCCGTGTTAATTCGCCTTCCTGTTAACTATGTGATCTTGCTTGAATTCGCTGGGGCTTTTCCCTGTATATTGCTTAAATACTTTGGTGAAATAATGCTGATCGGTAAATCCGAGCGCGTCTGCAATATCCTTGAACAGTAATTTCTCGTTTTCCACAATCAGTTTTTTAGCCTCACTAATTTTTAATTGATTAAAATATTCCATCGGTGTCATGCCGCGGGACTTCTTGAATATGCGAATGATATAAGAGACGGAGTAATTCAATTCATCGGCGAGCGATTGCAATGTAATATTTTTATATAGGTTGGAGGACAAGTAACAGTCGATGGCCTCCAATGTTTCCTGCACGTTGTTCTTCCTTGATTTGAATTTATCGTAGTATGGAAGCACGCATCGCATGATAAATGTATCCACGACTTGCGCGCACGAAGATGATATGCGAATGATCTGTTCGATTTCTCTCTCCCAGTTCAAAGTGAACTCAATCTTCTTGGAAATGGCCTCGGAAATGATCATCAGCCGCTGTTTTAGCAGCCATACGGACTGATCCTCATTCATGTCTAAACTGTGTTTGAAATCTTGAATAAATTCCTCACGGCCGCCATGCTTCATTAACGTTTGAAACTGTAGATTTAGTTTTTCGATTTCTGACTCAGAGAGCCGTGTTTCTTCGGTGTCGCCCTCGCTTAAACGCAGCAGTTGAGATGTATTTAGTACGATTTGGTGATCTAACGTTTCGCGCAGTCTGGTGTAGCATGTTCGAATGTGCTCGGCACCCTGCGTCATGATGTGGTAAGCCATATGAATTTGGGAATTCATCGCTTGAAGCTTATGGAACAAAGCTTGGATGGACGACAAGATGGACTGTTCATCCTGAGTCTCCCCTAAAGGAACAAGCATGACTTTTTCCGCCAGCGTATGGCCATCTGAAATAGAGCAAGCATGGTCTGGAAAGCTGCCATTAAATGCATATCGCAGCAGAGCATGCGTCAGTTCTGAACGATTGGATGGGCTTAGACCATACCGTATGACGATCTTCAGATATCGACTCGCCTGCATTTCAGGGTTATGATAGATATGGTCTTGATGCAAGCATTTGGACAGCCACAAATCGTTGCTTTCATTTTTATGGTTTTCAATCGTTGTCACGAGCTTTTTCAGGACGCGTTCGAATTCCACCGAATCCAGAGGCTTCAATAAATAATCGCAAACATTCAGTTGGATGGCCTTTCGTGCATATTCAAAATCGTTATAACCCGTTAGTAAAATGCTTTTGAGCCGCGGATGAAACGAGCTGGCCGCCTCGATCAGCGACAGTCCGTCCATCATGGGCATCCGTATGTCCGTGACGAGTATATCGATAGGTTCCTTTTTTAATATTTCAAGCGCATCCAGCCCGTTGTAGGCCGTTGCAACGACATGGGCCCGCGGTTCGATCCGCTCAATATGCGATTGGACGTTCCTTGCGATAGGTTTGATGTCTTCAGCGATTAATACATGAAACATGATTGGCCTCCTAGTCATTAGGCTGAACATCGGCTTGAATTTGTACGGTCAGCCCCGAATCTGGATGGTTGTCAATGTCAAACTGCAAGCTATCGGGATAAGTCAGCTTAAGCCGAGTGACGGTATTGAGGATTCCCATGCCTCCTATACCTGTTGATGCCGTATGGTGAGCTGCAGGATCTTCTAAGATGGCTGCGATATTCTTCCGCATCCGAGACAAGTCGTCCGCAGTGATGCCTGAGCCGTTATCGGAGATCGTGAGCCTCCATGCTCCGTTGGAGACCATGCATGCAATATGGATTCTCCAAGGTGGCGTGCATTGGTTGAATGCATGCTGTATCGAATTTTCAATAAAAGGCTGGAGCGTTAATCTTGGCAGTACAATGCGCTTGGCTTCATCCGTCACTGCAATGTCATAGGAAATGAAGTCTTCATATTTGCTTTGCATGAGATAGAGATAATTTTGTGCATATTTGATTTCTTCCTCAAGCGTCACTTTGTTGAATGGAGAATCGGCCATGTACCGAAGCATATTCGAAAGATTTTTACTCAGCTCAATGACATCCTGGTTCTTGTTCTCTTCAGCTGAAATACTGATCAAATATAAGACATTGTGAATAAAATGGGGCGATATTTGCCCTTGGAGTGCTGAAAATCTGGCCTTCAGCTCTTCTTCCTTATACATCAGTTCGTTGTCCATCGAATGCTTAAGCCGATGGATCATCGTCTGGAACGCATCATTCAGCAAATTGACTTCGTTATTCGGCGAATGGAAATTTGAAAACAGCTTAAAGTTGTCGTAGTCCAGCTTCAGGACCGTAGACCTTAATTTTCTAATCGGCGCGGTCATTCTTAGCGTGATAATATAGACAATGACCACGGCTAAGCAGATCGTGCTTAAGATGGTAAACAATGTTGTTTTTTGCAGCGTATATAAAGGTTCAAAAATGGAATGGTTCGGATGCCGGATCACGGTGGTCAAACCGGTCTCGTCCGAAGTGAATGCCGTAAAAAAGTCGCTGCCATGATCCCAGCCTTCGCCGGAAGTGAGCGCTGCTTGCTGAATCGATTGCAAGGTGTCCGGGTCCAGCTTGGTCGATGGAAATATGATTTGCCCTTCCGGATTGACGACGTACACATCGCCTCCGGTTTCCAAATGCGTGATGTCCTTCAGTGTAGAGTAATCCTGCTGGACTTCAATGTACCCAAGCACGGAGCCGGAAATGTCTGAGAAAGGGCGAATGATGCTCAGCGAAGCTTTAGATGCAGATGCATCGTTTGACGTATTCTCATTTTCAAAATAAAATAATACGTTGCTGTGAGAAAACAGCTTGGAGACATCGTCTGTTTTCTCAACGATCGCTTCGAAATTCGATTCTAGCGGCAGTGACCCATAGGCGAATTTAAACCGATTTTGCCGGCCATAGATGTATACTTTGGATGTGTTTAGCGATGAATAATTGACTAAATAGGATGAATAGCTTTCAAAGCTTCGATCGAAATATAAATTGTCATATACGGTTAAGCTGGGAAGCTGGTCAAGCGTCTTGATATCGTTTACAAGATTTTGGTTCGAGACGGAATTTTTGGAAAGCTGATTTAGGTCGCTGAAGTAAAAATCGATTTGTTGGGATACCTTCACGTTAAGCTGGTTGGCATTCGTAATCATGACATGCTTATACTCTTTTAAAACATAGTGATTAATAAAGAAATAAACCGTCATGATGATAAGAATGATAAAACACGAAAAGACAAGCCAAAAGCCAGTCTGCAATTTGAATTTATTGAACATGAGAACGACTCCTAGGGTGCAAATAGTTGATGATTTTAAGGATAACGCAGGTTTCATCTTGGGACAAGCCGGTAAATATAAGCGTTTTCAGCAATGAGTTCGAATTGTTCAATATTTTACAAGCGATTTGTGTAATTGCTTACATTCTCTTTGTCTTCAAGGGCATGTAAGATAAAAGTCATAAAGTTGTTTGCGCTTACAACAAAGACAATACATTACGTAGGGGGTTATGAAATGCTAGGAAGAACGAAAATCACCGCAATCAGTATGATCCTGCTGCTGCTCTTCTTATCCGCATGCGGGTCGAACAACGGAAATAACGGGGATAACGGCAATAACGGTTCCGCTGGGAAGAAAGTAACGATTACGATGGAAGCGGGCCAAGCGATGAAAGCCAATTACCCGCACATATTTGATCAGGCTAATCTCGATGAATTTGAAAAGCTGCATAATATCAAGGTTGAAGTTATTATTGATCCCGACAATCAGGTGAAAAATATTTTACAAACGAAAATTGCTACGAACGAGACACCGGACCTCATTGTGTACAACAAAGTTGCAGCAGAGAATGAATTGAATGCAGTCACCAATATGTTGAATTTAAGCGATCAGCCGTGGGTAAGTCGATTGGTAGATGCTGATTCATTAAAAGCGCCGGACGGAAACATTTATGGCTTCGTGATGCAAATGCCGTTAGATGCACAGGCCGTCGTATACAACAAAGACATTTTTGAAGAGCTGGGTCTTTCCGTTCCGACCAGCTACGACGAATTTCTTGAAGTGTGCGAAGCGTTAGAAGCTGCAGGTATTAATCCGCTGTTCGCACCGTTTAAAGATGCATGGACCTTCCAGATTTGGACTGCAGGAAGCTTCGGCTATTATGCAGAGAAGGTGGAACCTGGCCTTTGGGACAAGATCAACGCCGGCGAAGTGAAATGGTCTGAAGTCGAGGCGTTCAGAGAAATTTTGGAGCGGGGTTTGAATCTGGCGGAACAAGGGTATATCAGTAAATCCGCTTTATCTGATGACTTTAACATGGCGCCTAATGCATTCAGCAAACGCGAAGCAGCGATGATGATTATGGGAGATTGGTTTGTAAACGACATGGCCGTTAAAGACCCTGAATTGAATCTTGGTTTATTCCCTATTCCAGCATTCAATGATGTAGATGAGCTGAATATTTCCCAAAGCCAATTAGGCGGTATGGTATTTATTCCAGAGGCTTCCGAGCATCAAGAGGAAGCAAAGAAGTTCTTGGACTTCGTTTCTCAAAAGGAGCAGATGGATCGTGCACAAGCTGTCGCACCGTTCATGCCTTCTGTTACGGATGCTTCTGAACCCCAGTTAACTCCATTGCAGCAAGAAATTTACGATAACTACATTGAGACAGGCCGCAAGGTTGTTGAGATGAATGCCTTTATGAAAGTCGATTTGACAGAGCTGTGGAAATATTATCAGGATATGTTTGCCGGCGGAAAGACGCCGCAGGAAGTGCTGGAAGCTTGGGATAAGAAATTTGCAGAATTAATGAAAGCATCAGGACAGCCAGGCTTCTAAGCATTACGATTGAACTTGGAAAGCCTCCTAGCCGGAGGCTTTCGAGCTTTACATGACATTACATTCGGATGGTTGGAGGGTTGACCATGAAGTATACTTACAAACTTGTGATGCCGGCACTTCTTGTCTACCTTATTATTTTCATCATTCCTACATTTACAGGGCTGTATTATTCTTTGACGGACTGGTCGCCGCTGAAAGATGGAATCAGCTTCGTAGGGCTGGAGAATTTTAAGTATATTTTTCAAGACGAAGTCCTGCTGTTGGCTTTAAAAAATACGTTTATATATACCATTATTGTTGTCGTCTTTAAGAACGGTCTGGGGTTGCTGCTGGCTGTCGGCCTAAACATGCCGCTCAAAAGCAAAAATTTCTTAAGAGCGGTTTACTTCATCCCTTCCATCGTCTCGACGATCGTCATCGGGTTGGTATTCATACCTATTTTACAACCGAGCGGGATATTGAACGGATTTTTTGAATCCATCGGATTGGATTTTCTGGCTCAATATTGGTTATCTGACACCGGAATTGTTATGTATACCATATCTGCGGTGTCGATCTGGCAGTGGGCAGGCTATCATATGGTTATATATTTGGCCGGATTGCAAACGATTTCGTCGGATTACTATGAAGCCGCACAAATCGACGGAGCGAATGTGTTTCAGCGGTTTCGTTATATTACACTGCCTTTGCTTGCAGCGTCGATTAATATCAATGTGATCTTAAGCTTAATTGGCGGCCTGAAAGTTTTTAGTGAAGTGTACGCCCTAACGAACGGCGGCCCAGGAAATGCTTCTCAGGTGCTGACGACATCGATTCTCAGTTTGTTTGGTGAAGGACGCTGGGGTCTTGGAACGGCTCTCAACACGGTGCTCTTCTTGATCGTTGCCATTATCGCCATTCCATTGCTTCACAAAATGAGAAAGCAGGAGGTTGAGGCGTGATGTCATACCGTAAAAAACTGAACATCATTGTATTGGAAGCCGTGCTGCTCGTGCTTTCGCTTCTGGTCATCATTCCGTTCCTGATCATGATTTTCGGTTCCTTGAAGAACAATGTGGAAGTGACCTCGTTTGATTTATCGCTTCCATCGGAATGGCTGTGGGGCAATTATCGGCAAGTTATTGTTGAAGGAAAGATGCTGCGTTCGTTTTTAAACGGAATTTTCATTACCGGGATGGCGGTTCTATTAAATGTTGTGTTGGCCTCAATGGCATCGTTCATTATTGCTAGGGTGAAGACGAAGTTATCCGAATTCTTGTATTACTTTTTCTTCATCGGCATGATTGCGCCTTTGCAGTTGATTCCAACGATCGAATTGTTTAAGACGGTAAATCTGTATGGAAGCTATACGAGCGTCATTTTAGTGTACAGCATACTGAATTTGTCGTTCAGTGTCTTCTTGTATACTGGGTTTATCAAGACGATTCCGCAAGTGCTGGATGAGGTCGCCCTGCTGGAAGGGGCTTCTATACTTCGAGTTTTCTTCGTTATCATATTTCCATTGATCAAGCCGATTAACATTACGATCGTCATCATCGTGTTTATGAATATATGGAATGACATTAATATACCGATCTTCTTTTTGAGCGATCCTTCGAAATGGACGATGCCGCTTTCGGTGTATCAATTTTTCGGCATGTACGGCGGCAGCAGCTGGAATCTCGTCTTTGCGAACTTAGTGCTGACGGCACTGCCTGTTGTGGTATTGTATTTATTCTGCCAGCGATATATTGTCGCAGGATTAACTTCAGGGGCTGTAAAATAAACTGCTTATAGGGGGAGAGAGCTATGGGAGAGAACAGTCTGCGATTTAGACAAATCCATATGGATTTCCATACGAGTCCGGATATCGAGAATGTCGGCGCATTATTCAATGCAGAAGAATTTGCGGAAACGTTAGAACGAGCACATGTAAACTCGGTGACCTGTTTTGCGAGATGCCATCATGGATTGTTATATTACGATTCAAAAAAGAATCCCGAACGTATTCATCCGCATTTGCAAAATCGCCATTTGCTGAGAGATCAAATCGAAGCGTGTCATAAAAGAGGCATTCGCGTACCGATCTATATTACGGTGCAGTGGGATCATTATACAGCGCTGGAGCATCCGGAATGGCTGTCGATCAACGAGGACGGTTCGGTTATTGACGCCTCTGATCCGAGAAGCCAGAGATGGACGGCTCCGGGCTTTTATCAAACACTTTGCTTGAATTCGCCTTACCGGGATTTCCTAAAGGCGCATACGCAAGAAGTACTCGAGCAATTCGATCCTGTCGATGGGCTTTTCTTTGATATCTTGTTCCCTGTAAGCTGCTGCTGTAAATACTGCCGCGAAAGCATGCTGAAGCAAGGGCTTGAGCCGCATCGGCACGAGGATCGAATGAAGCATTCGCAGCAGGTCATTGACGAATTCAAATTGGAAATGAGCGCTATGGTTCGTTCGTATGCTAAAGACTGCACCATTTTTTATAACCGTGGACATATCGGCACACCTCATCGCAACGTCGTGGATGCATACAGCCACTTCGAACTGGAAAGTCTGCCAAGCGGGTTATGGGGCTATCTGCATTTCCCTGCTACCGTGCGGTATGCGAGAAATTTAGGACTTGAGTATTTGGCGCAAACAGGAAAATTCCATTCCATGTGGGGCGACTTTCATTCTTTTAAAAATAAGGCGGCGTTGGAATTTGAGACCTTTCATATGCTGGCTCTTGGGGCCAAATGCTTGATCGGGGATCAATTAGAGCCAAGCGGCAGGTTGTCCAGTCCGGTCTATGATTTAATTGGTTCGGTCTATGGTGAAATTGAAAAGAAGGAGCCGTGGTGCGACCAAGTTACAGCCGTTACGGAAATTGCCGTCTTTACGCCGGAGGAGTTTGTCAGAGCGGGTGGAGGCAACCTTCCCGATTCGCTTAAAGGCGCAGTGCGTATGCTGCAGGAAAGTGCCCAGCAGTTTGACGTCGTCGATTCGAAGAGCGATTGGAGCAAATATAAATTATTGATTTTGCCAGACACGATTCCGGTTTCGGATCAGCTTGCGCAAAAGCTTGAAGCGTATTTGGCAGCAGGCGGCTCTATTATCGCTTCTTTCGAATCCGGCTTAAATCCGGAACAGACGGATTTCAACCTAAAAGCATTAGGGGTCACGCTTAACAAGGAACAGACGAGCGATATATTCGGCGAACTCGTGCGAGGCAAGCACTACGAGCGGTTTGATTATGCAGAATATGTATTGCCGACCGGAGAGCTGGGCGAGGGGCTTCCGGAGACGGAGCATGTCATGTATGCCAAAGGGATCGAAGTATCCGCTTCGCCTGAAGCTGCCGTATTATCCAAAACGTTCCTGCCTTATTTTTATCGTACTTACAAGCATTTCTGCTCGCACCGTCAAGCACCTTCTTCCGGGCAAAGCGGCTCGGATGCGATCGTACGAAATCAGAATGTGATCTATTTCGCGCATCCGATTTTTTCGCAGTACAACCAAAATGCGCCAAGATGGGTGAAGCAGCTGCTGGTGAATGCGATAAAGGCTTTGATCGGCACGCCGCTGCTTACGCATAGCGGGCCAAGCTCCATGATCGCTACGGTGAACGAGCAAACCGAGCAGCATCGCTGGGTGGTCCACCTGCTCCATTATATTCCGGAGCGCCGCAGCGAAGAGATTGATGTGATCGAGGACGTGATTCCTCTATACGATACAAAGGTTTCGATTGCTGTCAGCAAGCCGGTAAGAAGCGTAAGCTGTGTGCCGGAAGGTACCGAGCTTCCCTTTGAGAGCCGTGACGGAAGAGTTGAGTTTGTCGTGCCGAAAGTGAACGGGCACCAAATGATCTGTATCCAATATTGATGGAAGAGGGAGTCAGCGATGTTAAAAGGAATACCGAGTGTGATTTCCCCGGAATTGTTAAAGGTACTGATGGAAATGGGGCACGGAGACGAGATCGTTCTAGCCGATGGCAACTTTCCTGCGGCAAGCCATGCGCAGCGATTAGTGCGCTGTGACGGGCACCCGATCCCAGCTCTGCTGGATGCGATTTTGGAGCTTTTTCCATTAGATCCGTATGTGGAGAAACCCATCGCCTTAATGGAGGTAGTAAAAGGGGATCCCGTGGAAACACCTATTTGGGGGCAGTATGAACGGATCGTGTCCAAGCATCATGAGACGAGTATCGCTTTTGACCAAGTTGAGCGGTTTTCGTTTTACGAAAGGGCGAAATCCGCCTACGCCATTGTAGCGACAGGTGAAGCAGCGCTGTACGCCAATATCATATTAAAAAAGGGTGTCATCAAGTAACGCTTTCGAACATAATGGGGCTGAATCAACGTCATATGGACGAAGATCAGCCCCTTTCTTTACTTATGCTTTCCATTCACCGGATATCAGATCCACATGCTTGCCGTACATTCCTGCCCATCATGGCGCCATGCGAACGGGTGTTTTGTTCTTATTTATCTATGCTGGCGGAAGCTTGGACGAATACCGGATGCCATCCGTCTTTGCCGCTGAGCGCTTCTTCAATTGTATAACGCGATGCTTCCAAATCCGACAGCTGCCTTGACCAAGGGACTCTTGCTTCAGGATTGGCACCGGGACCGTAGCTGCCATACTCGGCGTATCTGGATGTGCTTTCTCTTTCCGGCTTGCTCCAGTTGTGCCAGCCTTCCGGGATGATGGAAGCATCCATATCGGTCCGAATGAATGCGACAGCAGCAAAGTCCCTCCACGGTCTGCCCAAGTACACGTTCTCTACATTCCTGCCGCCTCTTACTTTGCAATCTAGAAATACATACCCGTAGGGCTCGTGTTCCGGTGTGTTGGCTGCCGTCAAATAACCGCCTGTACGCTTGCAAAGAATCGTGCAGCGGTTGAAGACCGCTGTAGCTGGGCCAAAAATAAAGTCCACATCTCCTTCAATATAACAGCTTTCGAAATAGTGGCGGCCGCCGGCGATATACAGCGTATCCTGATCCCCTTCGAAACGGACGTTGCGGAAGGCTGCTCGATCTGCATCGATGAATGCGGCAACGGCTTGCCCTGTACGTGGACCGGAATCGTTGCGAATCGTCAGATTTTCGGCGGTAAAGTGGTGAGCGTAATTGTAAAAGCTGCCGCTCCGGAACGTGCCCAGAGGCTGGCCTTTATCATCCAGCGTATGCGCATTGTCGGAGTAAACGAGAATGGTTTTATCCGGAGATTCTCCGATGATATGTATAGGACCCTTTTCACGGCCGATCGTAATTTTTTCGCGATATTCGCCATTCTTGATTTCGATCAGCGCTGCTTCCTGGCGCTGTTCAGGAAGTGCGTCGATTGCCTCTTGGACGGTTTTGTAGTCTCCATAGCCTTGCTGATCTACTGTAATCTTCAATTCTTCCATCTCCTTCTACACTAGAGTAGACATTAGATTTATTTTCATCTTAACGGAAAAGGAGATAGAAATACTTTATGAATTGATGTGGAAATTTACGAATTATTTGCTTTATTTGTCATCATCACGATGAACTTGCGAATTCACCAGATCGGAAGAATTTTGGACCGAGACGAACCCAAGCTCGTCTTGTGCATTGGTCGTATCCCATGGTTTACCGGGATTGTCAGAGACACCGTAATATGTCCCGTATTTGACATCGGCTTCCATGGCGGCCTGAAACAGTGCAGCCGTATCGACTCGTGTGAGCAATGTATGATGAATGCGTTCGTTCTCCTTAAGCGCTTGGGTTTCATTCTCAGGTACGGAGCCAATACGGATGTTGATTACGGACAACCCTTTCTCTCTCGAAATCATGTAACCCACATTCTCAGACGCCAGCTTGAGGATTCCATACATTCCCATAGAGTAAGGATAGTCATGCACGTTAATCGGTCTTCCGAGCTTGGACTTCCCGCCTTTCTCATAAGCGTCTGTCACATGATTGCTGCTAGCGAAAATTACCTTAGGGATGTTTCGTTCTGCGGCCGCGTACAGGATGTTGCACGTTGCTTTAAAGTAAACGTCGATCATCTTGTCGAGGTGTTTCATGGAGGAGGAGCTGTTAACTTTAAGTAGATTGATGATGACATCCGTGTCCTCCGGCAGCTTGCGGCGTATTTCATCGTAGTTCGCTGCATCACCCTGGATGTAGGGGACAGCATGATTTGGTTTGACCAAATCGATGACGGTGATGCGATATACAACTTGCCAAGCTTCCGTAAGAATAGAACCAACGACGCCGGAGCCGCCGACTAGTACAATATGTTTTTTCATCGTATCCCTCCAAAAATTTTCTTCATAATATATCCTGTTTTTGGAAGGTGTAAACTAAAAAAGGCAAAAAAGCGCAATTTTTGCATTGGATTGAGCATGAATTGCAATAATTTTAAGTCTTTTTGTTCACTATAATATATACGAATACAGGTTACTAGATGAAATGAAGGACATGGATAGGTTCCTAATAACACTACTTTGATGAAATCAAGGATAAAATGTATGCGGTTACATTATTGAAAAACAGCATAACGGGTAAATTCCCCAAAAAGGAGGACGATGAATTCAAATGGCGAAAAAGTTCAATCCTCTGATCTGGATTTCATTAGGAGCGGCAGTGATGGTTTTGCTTTTAACGTACGTAATGGTTTATTTTCGCTTCATCGACAATGACGATAAGAAATTCAACCCACTGATCATTAAGAAAGCGGAAGCTGTTGGAGAAAGTTGGATCAAAGTCACGTTAAATCAACAAATCGCCAGTTTAGATAAGGTAGACTTGCGAGTCGTGTCTTCTTCCAAACGATGGGATGCGCTGCATGGCCGTTTGGATACAGAGATTCCTTTTGCTTATACGGGGCTTGGTATGAATGAGAATGGCCAATCTGAAATGTATATTGAGGTGGATGCACAAATGGATCAAAACGCAAAATTACTCGTAAACGACCACAAAGGACAACTGCCTCTGCTGACCGCTCAGAACTATTACAACTTTGATATGAACGTGGATATGATTCAAGCTGATCGGCTTCTGACATGGCAGACGGCGATCGGTGGATGGGATCATGGTATTCATAAGAAAGCCGATCCTAAGGATGGCCGTAAAGGACTGCGAGAACGAGCTTGGGACGGGAGTGAGAGTCGTTCATCCGTATTAACAGTTGACGGGGAAGAGGTGTCCAGTCTCAATCAAGGCGGGACGGTAAACGAAATGATATTGATAGCAAAATTATATCGTGAAACAGGGGATAGACGATATAAGAACTCTGTAGCAAAAGCGATTGATTTTCTGCTAGAGATGCAATATCCAAGCGGTGGATGGCCCCAAGCCTTTCCACTAACAGGAGGGGAATCAGACCTTATCACAATCAAGGATCACGCGATGATTCGCGCTTTGCATGTATTGTGGATGATCCAGCAAGGGGAGTATCCCTTTGACACGGATCTTCTAGAACGCGATCAGAAGAAGAGGATTGACACTGCTGTATCTAGGGGTATCGCATTTCTTGTAGATGCGCAGCTTCCGATGGATGAAGGGAAATCAGGCTGGTCTTTCCATTACGATCCTGAATCTGGAGGACCTGTCCAGAGCGAAGTCGCGGTCGATGAATCGATTGAAATTGTCAAATTCCTGATGAGCATCCCTGATCCTTCTGCGGAAGTCCAGGCATCGATCCATTCTGCAGTCGAATATTTCAGAGGGTTGAAAGGTATGGAAAAGGAGACGAGAAAGAAGATGGAAAGACTCGTTCATGTGTATGATACAACGGGCTACTATGACCGTCATGTTTTCCTCGTATGGAGTGATGAAACCGACACTGGAAGCTTCATGAAGGTCGTACCAGGCAAAGAAGAACTGAAAGAACGACATGATGGAAATATGGAGAGACCCCATGAGCTAGCTGAGGAAGATCATACTATTTCACTCACTGATGTAAATGCGGACAAGGTGTTGATTGTCGCGCGGGACGGGAGTGGCCATTACAGCACAGTGCAAGAGGCGGTTGATGCCGTACCGGTAAATAATACAGAACCGGTGACGATTTATATCAAAGAAGGATTGTATTTCGAACGAATCTTCATACCCGAGAGCAAGCCCTACATTACATTTATCGGTGAGAGTCGGCTGCATACGGTGATAACCTATTTAGACATTACAGGTACTGGTTTTAACGGTAACACAACGACCATTGAAGCGGATGATTTTACTGCCCGCAACCTGACGTTCGCGAATGAAGCGGGAGCCATCGGCACGGCATCTGCTGTTGAGGTGAAGGGAGATCGAGGCATATTTGACGGTGTGCGGATCATCGGTTATCAAGATACCCTGTATCTGAATTCGCGCGGTGGGAGATTTTATTTCCGAAATTGTACGATTGAAGGTGCGGTGGACTTTATTTACGGTTCAGCTGCTGCTTACTTCGATCAATGCATTCTCTTCTCAAAACGGTCAGGAGGTTATATTACTGCAGCGAGCACACCGCAGGAACAAGATTATGGGCTAATCTTTAGCAACTGCACAATTACGGGCTATCCGTGGGTAGAGCACGTTTATTTCGGAAGGCCTTGGCGGGAATATGCGAACGATGTCTTTCTGCACACCTGGATCGATGAAGGCAAAATTCATTTGGCCGGCTGGCACAATTGGGGAGACTCGAATAAAGAACAGACGAGCCGATATTTGGAATATGGCAGCTATGGACCCGGGGCAAATATTCGTTTTCGAGAAGAATGGACGAGACAGATAAGCAGTGAAGAAGCCAAACAATATACGCCGGAGAAAGTTTTGAGAGGGCATGACGGATGGGCCCCCTATAAGTAAAATCGCAAACACTCTGTATCCATAAGGAGGGGACGAATGAGAAAGCCAATGAAGATCATGGCAGCATGGTTGGTTGGATGGTTAATTTTGTTCGTAACGATGATGGAAGTAAGCGCTTCCGAAGAGTATAAACCAAATCCGGTTCCCTATTTGAAGGCAGGTTACGTCACAGGCAATCTGCAGCAAGACATAAGAATCGCCGATCAGCTGATAACGTGGCAGTTAGAGCACGGTGGTTGGAACAAGAACGCGGAGGAAACGTTTATATCTCGGCCATGGAACGGCGAAGAAGACAAATCGACTTGGAAGAATGCATCTGGAGAGCCATTGGGAACCATCGACAATAATGCAACGAATGATGAGATTTTATTCCTAGCCATGATATATAAGGAAACCGGTGAAGTGAGGTACAAGGATGCGGCTGTTAGGGGCATCGATTTTCTATTGAAAATGCAGTATGAGACCGGCGGATGGCCTCAAGTCTTCCCGGCAAGCGGCGGTTATAGTGATCACGCCACCTTCAATGATTCAGCGATGATCCGTACGATGAATGTGCTGCGTTTGTATGCGGAGCAGCAGTATCCGTTTAATTCCGATATCACAGATAAAGAACGGATTAGATATGCCAAAGAGGCTCTCGGTAAAGGTCTGGACTTCATATTGAAATCGCAAATTGTAGTGGATGGATATCCCACGGCATGGTGCGCACAGCACGACCCTTACACTTATGAGCCCGTGAAAGCGAGAGATTACGAGCATCCTTCGATTTCGGGAGCGGAATCCGCGGCGATTGTGAACTATTTGATCTCTATACCTAATCCCACGGAGGAGGTCAAGAAGTCTATCGTTGGGGCGATTCGGTGGTTCGATAAAGTGAAACTCGATGGCTTTACCTACGTCTCCGGTGATCCGAAAGGAGCTTATTTCTACTATAATCCAGACAGCGTGACCTGGTACCGTTTCTATGATATCGAAACGTTCGAACCGATCTTTTCAGGACGGGACGGAGTCATTCATCACAACATTCATCAAATTGAGAAGGAGCGCAGAGACGGTTATCGTTGGGCAGGAGATTGGGGAAACGATTTGTTAAAAAAGATCAAGGAGTTGTCCTATTTTAAAGATGTAAGCTATCAGCTCGATGTCGATCGCTTTTCACTTCTCCAACAAAAACAGGAGAATCGTGGGGAGCAAATCACAGGGACGACCGATGCGGAAATGTCCCAGCCAGATTCTGTTTCGATTGCACTGGACGCTGAAGATGTATTAGCTGATACGGATGGGGAGACGTCTGGTTCAAAACGTGGCACGGGCATTTGGAGGTGGCTCTACCCAGTTTTTACCGCAGGTTTGGGAGGTATTTTATTTGGGCTTGGTGCTGCATTTGGAAAAGGTAAGTTTAGAGGCAAATAAAGAGTGCGGATGAATCAATCTTTACACGATGTTCAGATTGGCTTTTATATAATTCAGTTAAAGGTAACCGTTTTCAAAAAAGCTGACGCACTAGGAGGGAAGTCATGTCGAGCATTTTATTCAATCACGTGGTCAAAGCATACGGCAAAGATAAAGAACCGGTCGTGAAAGACTTTAATTTGAGTGTGGAAGACAAGGAATTCATCGTGTTCGTTGGTCCTTCGGGCTGCGGCAAATCGACAACGCTCAGAATGATCGCGGGCTTGGAAGATATTAGTGAAGGCGAAATCTATATTAATGACCGCAAGGTGAATGATCTGCCTCCGAAGCATCGAGATATTGCGATGGTGTTTCAAAACTATGCCTTGTACCCGAATATGAGCATTTATGAAAATATCGCCTTCGGACTCAGACTTCGCAAAATGCCGAAAAGCGAAATAGATTTGGCTGTGAAACGGGCAGCCAGAGTACTCGAAATCGAAAGCTACTTACATCGCAAGCCTCGCCAGCTGTCAGGCGGACAGCGTCAGCGGGTCGCGCTGGGCCGCGCCATCGTTCGGGAGCCGCAGGTTTTCCTTATGGATGAACCGCTGTCCAATTTGGACGCCAAGCTTCGTGTTCAGATGAGAACGGAGATTATTCGTCTGCAGAAGCAGCTTGGTGTGACGACGATTTACGTGACCCATGATCAGACGGAGGCAATGACGATGGGAGACCGTATCGTCGTCATGAACGATGGCGTCATTCAACAAGTAGACACGCCTGAGAGAATCTACAATCACCCGGTCAATCGTTTTGTCGCCAGCTTTGTCGGTTCCCCGCCGATGAATTTCATCGATGGTACGCTGCTTATCAAGGACGATAAAGTGTACTTCGATACGCGGAGGTTTTCCTTGGAAATTCCTGCGGGAAAAGCCAAACGGCTTGTCCAAGGAGGATACGCAGATAAACCGATTGTGCTCGGCATTCGCCCGGAAAATATCAGCACCGATCAGATCATGTTCGAAGCGTTCCCAAGTGCTGTGCTGAAGGGAATTCACAAACTAGATGAGCTGATGGGGCCTGACTGTTTCTTATATCTGGATATTGGAATGAACAATGATTTCGTCGTTCGGGTGAACCCAAGAAATACTTTTCAATCCGGAGATCAAATTTCGTTGGCGATGGATATGAACAGTGCCCTGTTCTTTGATCCGAATACGTCACGAAATGTGGGCGGAGATTGATGGGGGGATGAAGAAGGTGATACTGGCAGTCAAAGCGCTAGGTTCTACGGTGCGATGGATGATGATCGCAATATGTGCGATATGGCTCATCATGCTGTCTGGATGCAGCGGTGAAGCAAGCACCTCCAGCGAGCCGATCATGGTGGATGAAGCGGAAGTGCAGAGATGGTTGGATGAAGTTGGATCAGATAACAATGCATTTGAGCCATATTTTTCGGATGTTCTGGATGAATGGACGGCGGCAGGAATCGAGCCTGCGACAGCCACCTTTGAAATTCTAGGAAAAGACATGACGGCCCATTCTGAAACATCTCATCACCGAATCGGCAGCTATGCCGGCAGGGAGGATGTGTTGATTTGGGAGAATACGTCGACGAATTGGATCGAGTATGAAGTCGAGGTCGAGCAAGCGGGACTTTATCAGTTGGATATGCATTATCATTCTTTTGATTCTTCTAATGGAAATGCGAGAAATTACCGTCCGACCGTGATGGCGGTAACCGTAGACGGCGAGTTTCCATTCATGGAGGCGCGGTCGATCTCATTTCCGAAGCTGTTCCGCGATGTGATGCCCATCAAAAAGGATGAGTATGGAGATGAAATACGACCTAGACCGAAAGAAATCGATGCTTGGATTGAGAAGCCGTTCAAGGACAATTCCGGTTCCTATTCCAAGCCGCTGAGGTGGTTTTTGGATCAAGGGAAGCACACGATTCGTCTCCAGACTCACGGTTCGATCGTGATCGATAAAATCGTGCTCGGACCGCCGGAGGAAGCACCTGTTTATGCGGAGGATCAAGCATCCGTGCAGCTTACTTCTTCTATATCAAATGGAGACGCCATCATCGTTGAAGCCGAACGAATGCATGAGAAGAATGATGTTTCCCTGCAGATGGATGTGGATCAGGATGCGTTGATGACGCCCAAGGCGGGAGGAAGACAAATTTTTAACGCGGTAGGAGGCAATCGCTGGGAAGCCGGAGGAGAGTCCATTACATGGAGATTCACCGTGCCCGAGGATGGGTTTTATAAGATCGGCGCACGCGTATTCCAAGGCTATCAAATGAACAAACGCGTATTCCGAACGATTTATATTGATGGCAAAGTGCCGTTTGACGATTTCTACAGCTATCCTTTTGAATACGCTTCTTCTTGGCAAGGCACCGTGCTGCAAGATGATAACGGCGAGCCTTATCCAATTTATTTCACCGAAGGAGAGCACACGCTCACGATGGAAGTGACGATGGAGCCGTTTGGGCCTATCTTAAGAGATTTGGGTGACGTGCTTCTCTTGTTATCCAGCGTATCGCAAGATCTTTATAGATTAGTGGGAACCGATGATGACCAGAACCGAACGTGGGACATCGAGAATGACTTTCCGGAAATTCCGCAAAAGCTGGAGGTTATTCTCAGCCAGCTGAAAAGAATGGAACGCGACCTCATGGTGGTGAATGACGGGGACGACAACCATTCGCAAACGATCAGCGGGGCGATACGGGATATCGAAGATATTCTCGAATATGCGAACGACATTCCTTACAAAAGAGACAGCATCTCGACTGTTCAGCAGAGAATCGCTTCCATTCAGCAGCCGCTGCAGCAAGCGCCTCTGATGATCGACAAGTTCTATATTGTGCCGGCGGGTCAGGATTTTCCGAGAATGGAAGCCCATCTGAACGAAAGCTTTACGAACGGCATTGAGCAATTTTTCTTGTCCTTTGATGACAGGGGACGTCTTAGCGAGGATGACGAAGAGGTTGTCAATGTTTGGATGAACTACGGACGGGACTATGTCAATGTGCTGCAGGACTTGGCAGATCAATATTTCACGCCTGAGACGGGGATTAAGGTCAGAGTCGATCTGCTGCCGAATGAGGACCTCATCGTCATGGCCAATGCGGCCGGCAAAGCGCCTGACGTGGCCATAGGCATGACCGAGGGGAAACCGATTGAGCTTGCGATTCGTGGAGCTGCGCTCGATTTGAGTCAGTTTGCAGACTTCGAAGAGCTGCAGAAGCAGTATGCCCCAGGTGCTCTCGTTCCTTATTATTTCGACGGGAACTATTATGCGCTGCCAGAATCGCAGAAGTTTAATATTTTGTTTTACCGCAAAGACATTTTGGGCCGATTAGGTATCGAGGTTCCAGAAACTTGGGATGATGTCATGAATATGCTGCCGACGCTGCAGCAGAATGGCTATGATTTCAATATTCCGCAGGATTATCTCACCTTCTTTTTCCAGAACGGAGCCGAGTTTTATACGGAAGATGGTCTAGCCACGGCATTAGATAGTCCGGAAGGATTTCAAGCCTTCAAGCAGTACACCGACTTTTTCGCGGTATACGGCATCGAACGTCAAATATCCAGCTTCTATCAGCATTTTCGGGATGGAGATATGCCGATCGGCATAGGGGATTTCAATATGTACCTGCAGTTATCGGTCGCCGCTCCGGAAATCAACGGTTGGTGGGGGATCGCTCCGCTGCCGGGCTTTAAGCAGGAGGACGGAACGATCCAGCGTTGGTCCGGCGGCGGACAGCAGGCAACGATGATCTTCGAAAAATCCAAAAACAAGGAAGAAGCATGGCAATTCCTCCAGTGGTGGTTATCCGCAGAGACTCAGGAACGATTCGGTTCCGATCTTGAGGGTTTCTATGGCATTACCTTCCGTTGGAATACAGCGAATGTAGAAGCCTTCAGCAATTTGCCTTGGACACCAGAGGAATTGAATGTCTTCCTTGAACAGTGGCGTTGGTACAAAGATATGGCGAATGTACCGGGTTCTTATTTTATACCGCGTGAGATCAACAATGCATGGAATCGAACTGTTCTTGGCGGGCAAAACTACCGCTCTGCTTTAGAAGAAGCCGTCTTGAACATCAACCGCGAGATCAGGCGGAAGGCGATCGAATTCGAGTACATCGACAAGGAAGGCCAAGTGCTCAAAACATATGATCCGCCTGTCATCGATACGCCTTGGGAAGGAGCGACCAAATATGTCCGATGATGTACAGCTTTCTCGTAAATCGCAGGCTTCCCTTTCCACCTGGCCAAAGCTTCGGCTTTTGGTGAAAGGAATATGGAAATACCGTTTAAGCTATCTGTTTATTGCGCCTTTTCTGGTTGCCTTCTTTGTATTCATTATGGTTCCCGTGCTGGCGGCGTTCGGCCTTAGCTTTACGTATTTCAATACGATTGAGATGCCTCGCTTTTCGGGATGGGATAACTATCAAAATTTATTTTCGCAGGATGTGCTCTTCTTGAAGCACGCACTGCCGAATACGCTTACCTTCGCGTTAATTGTTGGTCCTGGAGGGTATATTGCATCGTTTATTCTCGCTTGGCTCATTGCCCAGATTTCGGATCGCTGGAGAATTTGGTTTGTTCTGGCGATCTATGCCCCATCCCTTGCCGGAGGCGTCGTGATGAATATTATTTGGCAGCCGATGCTGTCCGGCGACAGGATCGGATACTTGAACAGCATTTTACTGAACTTAGGCTGGATTGATGAACCCAAGCTGTGGGTGGTGGACCCTGAATTTCTGATGACCTCCATGATCGTTGTCACCATGTGGTCCAGCATGGGTGTCGGTTTCCTTGCCATGCTTGCAGGAATCTTGAATGTCGATAAACAGCTGTACGAGGCGGCGAGAATCGACGGGATCAAGAGCCGGCTTCAGGAAATCTGGTACATTACGATTCCATATATGAAGCCTCAGATGCTGTTTGCATCGGTCATGGCCATCGTCGGCGCATTTAAAGCCGGCGAAATCGGTGAGCAGCTGTCCGGAATGAAGCCCACCCCGGAATATGCCGGCCATACGATACAGAGCCATATTTCGGATTACGGACTGATTCGTTACGAAATGGGTTACGCTGCTGCTCTCTCCGTGATGCTGCTGCTCATGATATTTCTCTTCAATAGACTGAGCTGGCGATTATTCGGTACCAAGGAGGACGAGAAATGAGGGCGCTTGCAAATCGTCTGTCATCGCTCAGGTGGAGAAGAAGGTCAAAAGGATTTCGATGGGACCGAACGCAAATCATTCTTACGATTTTTTTGGCCGCCTTCGGTTACTTTATGCTGCTCCCCCTGATCTATATATTCAATCATGCCCTGAAGCCATATTCGGAACTGTTTCTATTTCCTCCGAGAATTTTTGTTCAGGAGCCGACTTTATCGAATTTCTTGGAATTTTTCGTTGTGATTCAGGATTCGGCCGTTCCGGTGTCGAGGTATTTGTACAACAGCGTCATCGTCACAGGTCTTGGAACGCTGCTGGTCGTTGTCATCAGCGCATTGTGCGCCTACCCTTTGGCGAAGCATCGTTTTCCCGGCCATCAGCTTGTTTTTTCAGTCATTATTTTATCGCTCATGTTCGTTCCGGAAGCGATCCAAATTCCAAGATACGTGGTCGTGGCGAAATTAGGCATCATGGATACGTACTGGGGACACATCCTTCCACATATCGCGGCACCGGTTAACGTCTTTCTGATGAAGCAGTTCATGGATCAAGTGCCGAACGAACTGCTGGAAGCGGCAAAGCTCGACGGAGCGAAGGAATGGAGAATTTTCAGCCGGATCATGATTCCGATTTGCATCCCAGCGGTAGCAACGACAGCAATATTGTCGTTTCAAACAATATGGAACGACGCTTCCACATCGGTTCTGTTTATGCAGAATGATGCGATGAAGACGTTCCCATACTTCTTAAGTACGATTACGAATAATCTCGCCAATCAAGTGGCACGCCAGGGGGCTGCAGCTGCGGCCGGATTGATTATGTTTTTGCCGACATTGATTATTTTCCTGCTGTTCCAAAGAAAGGTGATTTCCACCATGGCACATTCGGGTATCAAATAGCATGAACGGAGGATGGGAAAAATGAAATGGTTAAGCTCGAAATGGACCAAGCTGTTCTTCCTCGTGTTCGTGGTGGCCGGCCTGATGATCACACCTTCTCATACCCGTGCAGATGTGATGTACAGCACGTTTACGCGTGATGGTTTTGGGAAGCTGGTCTGGGGGATTCAGCCTGCTTATTCACCAGACAAAATCATTGCCCATGATCTAGTCGTCCCGGACCCTGACGACCCTAACATCATGGTACCCTCTCCGATGAGAGGTCCGCAGGACGTATTTGTGACCGGAAACGATGAAATTTATGTTGCGGACACGGGGAACAATCGGATCGTTCATTTTGATGCGGATGGTTCATTCATTCGCTTTATATCGCTGGAAGATGATCCGCTCAGCAGCCCGCACGGAGTCTTTGTGACGGATGACGGATTGATTTATATTGCCGATACGGGGAACAAGCGTATCGTCAAGCTGGATCCAGACGGCCGTTTGCTTCAAACGTTCGGGAAGCCGGAGTCGAGGTATATTCCTTCCGACCTGAAGTTTGATCCGATCAAACTGGTCGTGGATAAACGCGGATATATATACGTGGTGACCTTAGGCGGCTATTACGGAGCGATTCAGCTGGATGCGAGCGGGCAGTTTTCCAAGTTCTTTGGAATGAATCAAGCTCCTTTCTCGGCGATCGATGCAATCAAGAAAGCATTGTACACGAGAGAAATGTATGAGAACGAATTGAGTAAGCTTCCTCCGCCGATCACCAATATTGCGGTGGATCAGAATGGATTTATTTATACGGTTACAAGCGGGGAAGACGTGACGAGCAATCAGATTAAAAAGCTGAACTTCGAAGGGCAAAACATTTTGTCGAATGACAGCTCGCTGGGAGAAGGGAACAGCTCGTTCGGTGAATATACGTCTCGGGATTTCAGCGGAAGCAAAGGTCTGCCTGTGAATCTGATCGATGTCGCCACCGATCCTCAGGGCAATTTTATCGTCATCGACAAGCAGTACAAATATGTCAGCCAATACGATGCGAGCGGCGAGCTGCTCTTCTTCTGGGGCGGACAATCGGCCAACAGCATTACACAGTTAGGGCTGGTCAAGAGCCCCGTCTCGATCGCACTCAATTCCAAGCACGATCTGTTCATCCTAGATGATCAAGAAGGGGTGCTGCAGAAGTTCAGATTATCCGAATTCGGCGCCCTCGTCTATGAAGCCAACGGTCTGACGCTGCAGGGTAAATACTTGGAAAGCGAAGAGGCTTGGCAGGAGGTCATGAAGCTGAACGCCTTTTACACCCCCGCCATGGAAGGGCTTGCGAAGGCGGCGTATAAAAAAGGCGATTATGAACGTGCTGCCGACCTGTATCATCAAAGCGGCAACGAAATCGGATATTCGGAATCGTTCTGGCAAATTCGATTGCTTTGGATGCAGAAGCATTTTTCCACTATGGCCACCGGTCTGGTTATTGCTGCAGCCGTCTTGTTCGTGTGGAGCAAGGTTTGGCAGCGAATTCGAAAGAAATGGGACATTCGAGCGGCCGGAAATTGGAAATCGAAAAAGGTGCTTGGCGAATTAAAACATGCGCTGTATGTGCTTAAGCATCCGCTGGACGGATTCACCGCTCTGCGCTATGAGCAAAAAGGAAGCATCCTGAGTGCGCTGATCATCTATGCTGCAGCTTATTTGGCGATAGTCATCACGGTATTATACACGAGCTTCTCGTTTAACAAGATCAATGTAAGAGATGTCAATATTTATATGATCTTACTGCAATATATCGTGATGCTGGGGGCTTGGATCGTCTGCAACTATTTGATTAGCTCGATCTATCGGGGAGAAGGGCGATTTCGCGATACGTTCATCAGCACGGCTTATGCTTTGGTTCCGATCATCATCATCGGTGTACCGTTAGCCGTCGTTTCAAATGTGCTCACGCATTCCGAAGCGCCGATCTATCATTATATTCGTTTTGCGATGGTGGTGTGGATCGTGCTGCTGTTCTTCTGGAAAGTACAGTCACTGCAAAATTACAGCGTAGGGGAAACCGCAGTCAATATATTCTTATCGGTCTTCTCGATTGCCGTCATGGCGGTCATTGCGCTGATCTTGGTAGGTCTGACCAATGAATTGCGAATATTCCTTTACGAACTGTATCAGGAGGTGACACTGCAGTGAGATGGATACTGAAGCATAAGAAAGCAGCCTTCTATGTATTGCTCCTATTGGGATTCGTGTTCATGCTGAGCCAGGCCAAAATTACGCTGAAAGAAGAGGACGCTTCCTCAGCAGCACAGACCGCACCGCCTGCAGGCGGCGAACAAGAAAATAAAGATTTGCCGAATGAAGCCAGCTTCGAGGTCGTTCAGGAGAATAATCTGCTGCGGTTAAAGTTTGACCGGAAGACAGGTCATTTTATCGTAGAGGATAAGCGCAGCGGCAGCGTATGGCGCTCTTATCCGAACCCGGAGGATTGGGATAACCCAGGCATTGCAGGCAGCTGGATCGGCCACATGCAGTCGCCTGTCACCCTCCAGCATATCGACTTCAACAATCCGAATGCGAAATCGAAAGAAACCAATTTCGTGAAGGAACAAGGCGTCGTGACGAAGGTGACCGAGACCGAAAATGGGATTGAATTTACGCTGGAGATGCCTTCACTGGGCTTTCATATTCCGGTTCGCTTGAGTCTTCAGGATGACTACGTGGAGACAGCCATTGTGGATGAGAAGATCGAGGAAAACGGGAAGGACAGCTTGCTTTGGCTCAGATTATATCCGTTCTTTGGAGCGGAGCAATCGGGGGGGGAAGAAGGGTATTTGTTCATCCCGGACGGTTCCGGCGCTCTCATTTCATTTCAAAAGCAGCCATCTGCCATCAAACAGCTGTATCAAGAACGAATCTATGGCTCGGATGCTGCGTTCATTAACAATCCTTCCAGCCGCAACAACATATCGATGCCGGTCTATGGCATGAAGGACGGTGATAAGGCGTTCTTGGCAGTCGTGATGGAAGGCGCGGAATACAGCGATATCATCGCCTCGCCGGCTGGCGTGTACGGAAATTACAATTGGATCGGCACGCAGCAGCATTACCGCATGAAATATATGCAGATTACGAACCGGGCAAAGAATAAAGGATTTGAAACATATACGAAGGACAGCAGATTCCAGAACAATCGGACGACGAGATATTACATTCTTGACGCGGATCAGGCCGATTATGTGGGCATGGCATCGAGGTACCGCCAGTACTTGATGGAGGAGCAGGGACTCGAGAGGATTTCACCACGCAGCAACCATATTCCGTTGTTCCTCTCCATTCTAGGCGCAGACCGCGAAAACGGCGTCATTACAGATCGTTACGTAAAGGCGACGACATTCTCCGAAGCGATGCAAATGGTGCAGGAGCTGTATGGGCTCGGCATTATGAACATGGATATTACCTATTATGGTTGGCAGGAGGATGGCTACAGTGCTCTCGGGGGCTATCTTCCGGCAGACAGCAGGCTGGGAGGCGAGAGCGGCCTGAAGAACTTTATCGAATTCGCCCATTCGCTGGATATTCCGGTATCTCTGGAAGTGAATTACGAGCTGAATAACTCGAAGGTGAACGGTTTTGCTCCTCGCTATCACGGGGTAAGAGACCTTGCCGGTTCCATCATGAAATTCACGGCCAACAGCGGGGACGAGATTACCGTGGTCAGCAGGAAGTTTATTGAAAAAGCAATCGAGGATGACATGGATGGGTTTCAGGATTTAGGTATTGACGGTTTGCTGCTGGAAGGCATCGGAAGGTATGTCCATACCGATTACAACTCCAATTACGGCGGGACGCGGACTGAGGTCGTAAGATCGGATCTGAATGTCATCAATACGGTCAAAGACGCTTTCGGTACGATCAAATTAACCGATCCCGGATTCTATACGATTGACAAGGTTGATCATATCGAAGGGCTGATTGACGACTATTCGTATGATCTATTTTCCACGGGTCCGATCCCTTTTGCACAAATTGCACTGCATGGCTTGAAGACGTATACGTCCATGCCTGAAAATTCGAGAAGCCAGTATGAAATCGACTTTTTGCGAGATATCGAATACGGCGCTTATCCGTCCTTTGATTTCACCATGGCAGAGACGGCGGATTTAGCGGGTGTGTATTGGTATACACCGAGAAGCTCGACGTTTGCTGATTGGAAGACTGAAGCCGTGGAGCAGTATCAGAAATATAACGAAGCATTTGCGCAGCTGCAGGATCAGTTCATTGTCGGACACAGACAGCTGGCAGCGGGCGTGTTTGAGACGACGTATGAGAACGGCACTCGAATTTATGTGAACTACAATCGTGAAGATTACATTCAAGGCGGAATTCACGTGCCTGCCTTAGATTATTCCATGGTCAGAGGGGAGAGAGGCCATTGAACAGGAGACTTAGGAACTTACGAAATATGGAGGGCGTCATCTTCCTTCTGCCATGGCTGCTCGGATTTCTCATTTTCATGGCTTTTCCAATCGGCTTTTCCTTATATATGAGCTTCAATCAAGTTCGAATCGTACCGGAAGGGCTGGATATTCAGTTTAAAGGCCTATCTTATTACAAGCTCATCCTATTCCAGCAGGGAAGCTATCTGTATAACGATTTGATTCCGTTTTTGAGGCAGGCGCTCTTTATGATTCCGATCATCGTCATCTTTGCACTGCTCGTCGCAATCATGCTGAACTATAAGTTCCCGGGGAGGATGATGTTCCGGGCGATCTTCTTCCTTCCTGTCATCTTCTCGACGGGTCAAATCATTCAGGAGTTTTATGATCAGGGCGAAGGAACGCTTGGCTTTCTAGAACAGTACAACATCAGCTCCTATGTATCTATGGTGTTTCCTGGTGCCTGGGGAGAAACGATCGCTGCGATCCTCAATTCATTCGTGCTCATCTTATGGTACTCGGGCGTTCAGATTTTGATCTTTTTGGCAGGGCGTCAGACAATCTCCTCTTCGGTGTATGAAGCCGCACGCATCGACGGAGCGAATCCTTGGGAATCGTTTTGGAAAATTACGCTGCCGGGCATGGTGCCGTTCATCTTCTTGAATACGATCTATACCGTTGTCGATTTGTTCACCTTCCCGCGAAATCCGATCATGAAGCGAGTGACGACGGAGGATTACGGGTTATCCAGCGCGCTGGTATGGATCTATTTCGTCATCGTATTGCTTTTCTTAGGCATCGTGATCTTGGCATTTTCCAGAATCAGCAGATCCTACCAACAGACCAGATGAAGATAAAGGAGGGACACACATGAACAGATTGATTGCGATCACTCGAAGGATGAAGGGAGATCGAGCGGCATTCTCCTCGGTGCTGACGCGCACGAAAAATGTCATCTTCGGCATTGAAGTGGATAAAGGCTTATTGTTCAAGCTCTTTCTGTATCTCCTGCTGATCGATACGGCCTTTATTTACATGAACCCCATTTTCACGATGGTATCGACGATGCTGAAAAATGCGAAAGACTTGACGGATCCTTCGGTGATTTGGATACCGAATGAGATTTATCTCGGGGTGCTGCAGGAGGCATGGAATAAGCTTCAGTATTCCAAAGGCTTCTTCGTTAGTACGGCTTTGTCGGCAACCGTTGCGCTGCTGCAAACTGTTTCTTGTGCGTTAGCCGGTTACGCCTTCGCTAGACTGCATATTCCTTGGAAAAATTTTTGGTTTTTCTGTCTGCTTCTTTCCTTTATTGTGCCGCCGCAAATTACGATTTTGCCGAATATTATCGCAGCGAATCAGCTCGGCGTGATGCAGACGTACTTGCCGATTGTGCTTCCTGCGGTATTCGGGCATGGGCTGAAGGGCGCCTTATTCGTTATTATTTACAGGCAGTTTTTCATGTCTCAGCCGAAGGAGCTGGAGGAATCCGCCCGGATTGACGGTGCGGGTGCATTTAAGATCTTTTTCAAAGTGATGTTTCCGCTGGCAAGGCCGGCGATCGTCGTTGTCTTCTTGTTTTCGTTCGTATGGACTTGGAACGATTCTTACCTGCCCAGTATGTATTTGTACAACAGCGATTTGCAGCCTTTATCGCAAGGCATGTCGATCATTGCTGCCGATCTTGCGGCCGAAGCAGAAGTCAGCGGGCCTTCCGTATTCCAAGACTCGATTAAAATGGCTACCGGTTTCTTAATGATCCTGCCGCTGCTCGTTCTGTACATGTTTACACAGCGATGGTTTGTGGAAAGCGTGGAGCGAACGGGGATCGTTGAATAAGACTGCTTTTTCATTCCGTTAGACGGCATGGCAGTGGGAAAATCTCGAAGAGACGGGGGTTTGATTTCCATGCATATTTTGATCGTTGAGGATGAAACCGAAATTAGAGAGGTGTTGGCCGCCTACTTTCGCAAGGAGGGATGGGAGGTCGATATGACCCCAAACGGGAATGAAGCCTTTCATAAATATGACTACAAAAAACATGACCTCATTGTATTAGATCTAAAGCTGGAAGGCCTCCCCGGGGAAAAGGTGTGTGAGTTGATTCGGGAGAAATCGAATGTTCCGGTCATTGTGCTCACTTCCAAATCATTGGAAAGCGATGTGATTCACGGATTGGAGATCGGGGCGGACGATTATATTGTAAAACCTTTCCGTGTGAAGGAGCTTGTCGCACGGATTAAGGCGGTGATGCGTCGAACCTCGCAGGACAGCGACAAGCCCGTGACTTTGTCTTTCCAAAACGGAACCTTGATTATTGATCGTGCCTCGGCAGAGGTCATCATCGAAGGGAACCGCGCCCAATTGACTTCTACCGAGTTTAAGCTTTTGTCGGTACTCACCAGCAAACCGATGAAAGTGTTCAGCCGAAGCGACCTGCTATATCAGGTGCTGGGCTACCGATTTCAAGATGACAGCAGCCGCTCGCTGGACGTTCATATTAAGAATTTGCGCAAAAAGATCGAGAAGGACAAAAAACGACCGCAATTCATTCAAACCGTGGTTGGCATGGGGTACCGATTTGGTTACGAAGCAGACCAACGCTAAAGCGGGAATAGAGGACGATCAGCCGTGTTTCGATTTTTGAACAAGATGTATGTCATCTTATTTTTCACCTTCTTTCTATTCTCTCTTTTCTTTATTGTGCTGATCTCTAAGCTCTATAACGTGTATTGGGACAGTTTGTTTAAAGATTATCATCAGCAGACGATTAAATCCCATGCCTACAAGCTGCTGGATGATATGAGAGAACGAAATATTCAGAGCGGTCCGTTGTCCGAAGAGGAAGTAGAATGGTTGGACCGAAGAATTCGGCTTTATGGATTAATGGTTGAATTGACGGATGAGTCTAAAAAGGAGGTGAGATACAACTCCATTACTGACGGTGAGGGAGAATTCACATTCATCGAAGAGATTCCGTACATCATTGACGGCCATGTAGCGGGGTATATGCGGGCAGCATTTCTAGAGGCATCGAAGGAATTAAATCCGGCGATGGTGAACTTTCGGGAAACACTGCACAATCGTTCCAAATATTTGTTCGGTGCCATCATGATTTTGTCCGTACTGGTCAGTTTTTGGCTCGCTTTCATGCTGACGAAGCAGCTGAAAAGATTAGATCAATTCGCGCAAAGCATTCGTCAAGGCAAGTGGGTGAAGCCTATGCCGAATAAAGGAACGGAAGAGATCAGGTGTCTGGCTCTAACATTAAGTGAGCTGTCAGCGGAGCTGCAGAAGCAGGAAGAATGGCGCAAAAATTTGATCGAGGATATTACACATGAATTGCGTACGCCCATTACATCGATTATGACGAAGCTGGAAGCGATCATCGACGGGGTCTATGAAGCGGATGAGATCCAACTGGAAAAGATGTACGGAGAATTGGAACGGTTGTCGAGGCTGGTGAGCGATCTGCAAAGGCTGTCCGAAGCCGAGGGCGCGCAATTCGCCATGCATAAGAAACGAAGAGATATTGTCAAATTGGCCAAACAAGTATTTGCCAATTATCAGCCGCTCGCTGTGAAATCCGGCATCCGAATGATCTTCGAACCGGCACATACGCCTGCTTATGCGGAAGTCGATTATGACAAGATGTATCAGGTGATTGCGAACATCGTTGCCAACGCGATCAAATACACATCCAGCGGAGGAAAAATTGTGCTGAAAGTACGATGGACGAAATCGCATACGATGATTATTTGTCAGGATGACGGAATCGGGATCAGCGAGGAGGATTTGCCCTACATCTTTAACCGGTTATATCGTGCAGATAAGTCAAGATCGCGATTTACGGGCGGCGTGGGTCTCGGATTAAGCATAGCAAAAGCGTTAATAGAGGCTCATGAAGGCTCCATCGAAGTGCAAAGCAAGCTGGGGGAAGGTTCGATGTTTACGGTGCTGCTGCCAAATCCAAATGCAAGCAAGTAACGAGGGATCCGTGGGCCTGCAAATGACATGGAAGTACGCACGAGGTTGCAGATAAGCTCGAAAATGTAAGCGCTAGCAATGACTCATCATCATTTAGTTTCACGATAAAAAGGGAGGTAGTTGTCGATGAAAGGAAAACTGTCAACAATGCTTGCGATTGTGTTGCTTTTTGCTATGGTGTTAGCGGGGTGCAGCGGATCAAACAATGGGAATAACGGCCAGAACAATCCATCCCATACGAGCAACAATCAGGGGACAAACGAGGGCAATGCAGAGGAGAGCACGAAGGAAGGCTCTACCGATGGAATCGGTCCAGTCACGCTCCATATCGTGAATGGAGGCGGTTCAAGCGTTGATCAAATGATGACCGCTTTCGGTAATGCGTTGGAGGAGAAATTTCCGGAAGTTGAATTTGTATTTAAGTCTACAACGAGTGAACTGAAAATTGACAAAATGATTTTGGCCGGAGAACCGATAGATATCTTTTTCCGTTCTATTGGAGCATTCTTCTATGAGGTTCCGGAAAACGGATTCCAATACGACATGACAGAATTGGTAGAAACGCATGATGTAGATCTTAGCCGAATTGATCCGGCGATTATGGAATCGATGACTGCCAACGCCAACGGAGAAATTTGGGGAATTCCATTCACCAATACGAATCTTGTGTTGTATTACAACAAGGATATCTTCGACAGCTTCGGAGTGGAATATCCGAAGGACGGCATGACTTGGGATGAGATGTATGATTTAGCGAAGCAGTTTAACCAGACGAGAGACGGAGTCGATTACGTGGGTCTTGCCCTTTCCGGACATCACGTGGTCAAACTGAACAATTTCGGTATGTCCTACGTGGATCCGAACACAGGACTTTCCACTTATGACGATGAACGATGGAAGCATGTCCTCGACGTATTGTATACACCGGCGCAGGACCCGGGGTATCAGGCCTTTATGGCGAAGAAAGAAAACAAAGTGGCGGATTCGCAGGATTTCTATGACGGAAAAGCCGCCATGTTAGGAACCATTCAGCACCATTCGGGCAACCCGAACTTCCAGCGTGCGGACTTCAATTGGGATATGGCCGCTTTTCCGACTTACGCAGAAAACCCTGGCGTAGGAAGCCAGGCTTATCCGGAGTACATGGCGATTCCATCCTTCTCGGAGCATAAAGACGAGGCCATGGAAGTGATTAAATACTTGATCTCCGATGAGTTCCAAACCGAGCTTTCGAAGAAAGGTGCGATGACGGTGCTGGCTGATCCAGAGATTCAAGCGGTCTATGGTACGGGTGAATATCAAGGTAAAAATCTGGAGGCTGCGTTTTACAACGAGTTTGCGCCGGTAATGGTCAAGACGGTGTATGACAATGAGGTGGAAAGAGCGGTCACGCAATATGTGAACGATCTGGCGCTGGGCAAGATCGATATCAATACGGCTCTGCGGCAGGCGAAGGAACAAGGGGATCAGAAGATTGCCGAAATGAGCGCCAAATAATGTAGAGATAAGGCATGCCGCACCGTGGAGAGCACGGTTATGCGGTGCGGGCATGCACTTATATTAGAGGTCTGTATGGAGAAAGGGAGGCGTAAGATGAAAAAATATGTATCCATCTTCGTTATGCTGTTCATGGTATTCACACTTGTTCTGTCAGCGTGTTCCGAGGGCGACAACAACACGTCACAGGCTGACGGGACACTACCTGCGAACACATCCAACAGCAATGAAAACAACCAAGTAAGCGGCGAGGGTTCTGGAAATGAATCAGCAGGCTATGAAATTCCGGAAGGTACCACCATTACGATCGTGAACGGCGGCGGCAATTCCCTGGAAAAGCAGATGGCGCAATATGGGGATTTGCTGGAAAAGAAATTCCCTCAGGTCAACTTTGAGTTCAAAGGAACGACAAGCGAACTGAAGATCGACAAGATGATTCTCGGCGGCGAGAAGTTTGATATCTTCATCAGGTCGATCGGATCGTACTTCATGGAAGCGCCGGAAAACGGATTTCAGTATGACATGACGGAGCTAATTCAGCAGCATGATGTAGATCTCAGCGGCATCGATCCGGTTCTGCTGAACTCGATGACTTCGAATGCCGGAGGGGAGATGTGGGGCCTACCGTTCCTTAACTCTACACTGGTTCTCTACTACAACAAAGATTTGTTCGACACGTTCGGCGTTGACTACCCGACGGACGGGATGACTTGGGATGAAGTGCTGGATCTGGCAAAACAGTTTAACCAGACGAAGGACGGCGTTCCTTATGTCGGTCTGGCGGTGTCCGATCACCATTTGACGAAGCTGAACAATTTCGGACTTTCATATAGATCCACATACAAATCGATCCACGTATGACGATGAGCGCTGGAGACATATTGTTGAGATTTTTCAGAAGAATGGGGAAGACCCGGGCTTCCAAGACTTTATGGCGCAAAACGAGAATAAGATCGCCGACAATAATACGTTCTACGGAGGGCAGGCTGCGATGCTTGCAGCGCTAGTACATCATTCCGGACATGAGCAATTCGAGCGACCCGAGTTCAATTGGGATATGGCATCGATTCCAACATATGAGGAGAACCCGGGTATAGGCGGTCAGGCGTATCCGGAATATGCGGGAATCGCTTCTTTCTCCGAGAATAAGGATGCGGCGATGGAAATTATCAAATATATGGTGTCAAAGGAGTTTCAGCTGGAATTTTCGAAGAGAGGCTTCATGCCGGTATTGACGGATGGGGAGGTACAGGCTGCGTATGGTACAGATGCGTTTCAAGGGAAAAATCAAACCGCTGTCTTCCATCTTCCATTTGCTCCCGTCATGATCAAGACGCCGTATGACAACGATGTTGAAAGGGCGCTTACGGGCAAGAAGAACGATTTAGCGCTGGGCAAGATGGACATCAATACGCTGCTGCGCACGGCCAAGGAAGAAGCGGATCTGAAGATCTCTCAGAATAGCGGCAATTAATCTATAAGTGTACTTCATTTTGATTGGAGGCAAAAGGATGAGAAAGTTATTATCTGTTTTCGTTATGTTGATCATGATCTTCACGGTTATCTTAGCAGGTTGTTCGAGTGGTAACAATAATAATCAGCCCGCCAATAGCAATGCCCCAAGCCAAAATACGAATAACGAACAAGACATGGGCAATGGGGAGTCTGAAAATGAGTCTGCGGCGTACGAAATTCCGGATGGAACAACCATTACAATCGTGAATGGCGGCGGTACATCGGTTGAGAAGCAGATGGAAATGTACGGCAACGCACTGAAGAAGAAATTCCCGCAGGTGAATTTCGATATTAGGGCAAGTACGAAGGAATTGAATCTTGACAAAATGATTTTAAATGGGGATAAATTTGACATTTTCGTTCGTTCTGTCGGCTCGATCTTTTATGAAATGCCAAAACACCAAATCCAATATGATATGTCAGAGCTTGTATCGAAGCATCAAGTTGATCTTAGCGGTATCGATCCTGTGTTAGTTCAGTCGATGACGGATAATGCAGATGGCCAGCTATGGGGGATTCCTTTCCTGAATTCCACGTTGGTGCTCTATTACAACAAGGATATGTTTGATGAGTTCGGTGTCGACTACCCGACTGACGGGATCACATGGAATGAGCTTTACGATATGGCCAAGCAGTTTAATCAGGCGAAGGATGGGGTTTCTTATATAGGTCTGGAATACTCCGGCCACCATATTACGAAATTGAATAACCTGGGGCTATCCTATGTGGATCCTAACACGGGCTTATCGACTTATGACGATGAGCGGTGGAAGGCCGTTCTCGACGTATTCTATACACCGATGCAAGACTCAGGGTATCAGGCCTTTATGGCACAGAATGAGAACAAAATGCCAAGTAATCAGTTTTACGAAGGAAAGGCTGCGATGATGGTCACGCTTGTGCATCATGCAGGGAGCGAGGCATTCGAGAATTTTGATTTCGATTGGGATATGGTTGCTGCGCCAACCTATGCAGAAAATCCGGGGATTGGCGCTCAAGCTTACCCTGAATATGCGGCGATTCCGGCGTTCTCCGAAAATAAGGATGCGGCGATGAAAGTCATCGAGTATATGATTTCTGAGGAGTTCCAGCTGGAGTTTTCTAAAAATGGAAACATGCCGGTTCTGACGAATAAGGACGTTCAAGCAGCTTACGGTACCGGCAAGTTCCAAGGGAAAAATCAGACCGCCGTGTTTTACAATCCATTTGCGCCAGTGATGCGAAAATCGCAATTTGATGCGGATGTCGAGAAGAAAATGACCCAATATCTCAATGATCTCGCATTAGGGAGGATGGACATCAATACTCTCCTTCTCAAAGCGAAGGAAGAGTCGGATCAAGTGATTGCGGAGAAGAGCGGACAGTAAAGCGATGGGCACTGGCATGGATGACTAGGAAGTGAAGGAAGGAGCTTGAATGAAACCGGGCTCCTTTGTCTTTTGATCTCTACCGCGGCAAGTCATATGTTACAGGGAGTGGTTAACGCAATGAAGCAGCTTGTGAAATTGACAGTGGAGAATCCTCTATCCGCAGATGAAATGATTGCCCCCGTAAGCACGGGATTGCCGATTCCGGCACACGTTGCACTGAAGGATATTGGTCGCCTTGTGCTGTGCGATGAGGCGGGACGAAGCGTCCCCGCTCAATTCGTGCCGTTAGGCTGGCAAGCAGATCAGAGCACGATCAAATGGCTGCTGGTTCAATGTGTTGCGGACGTGCCGGCTGGCGGCAAACGAACCTACACGTTGAAATTGGCTGATCGTCCGAAGGAACCTGCGGATCAAACCCGGTTGGTCGCGTCTAAATCATCATCAGGCATCGTATTGGATACCGGTAAAATTCGAGTCTGGATTGACAAGCAGAAGCCATTGTTATCGAATGCCATGGCATTGGAAGGGGACGGATTGTGGATAGAGATTGCGGCGCATGCAGCAGTGAGCATCAGGACATGCGATGAAACCTATATTGCAGATGCTCCAGCAGAGCTTTTGCTCGAAGATAACGGCGAGCTAAACGCTGTCATTCGCGCCAGCGGTAACTATGTGTCTAAGGATGGTAATCGGCTATCGGGCTTTGCGTATGTCGTGCGCATCGAGGCATGGCGGGGCAGGAGTGAGCTGAAGATAAGCCATACGATCATCAATGAAGGAAAAGACGCGTCGCTCCAACATCTCGGCATCGAATGGAATGTACCTGCTCCCGCCGTTTATACGATAGGACACACGGGTGGATTCGCAGAGCCATATGGATCCTTGGAAAAGAACACGGTGGGTGTGCTGTCGGAGAGCTTTCACGAAAATGTGTACGGTGATCTTAGCAGTCCGGGGAATGTCCAACCATCAGGACGCCATTTTTGGTGGATGTCCGCAAGCTCACAGGACTGCCTATTCACTGTGTCTGTAAGAGAGTTTAACGAAAGATATCCGAAAAGCATCGAAGGCCTTGACGGTCGTTTGCGCGTCGGTCTTTTACCAGGCCGTTCGAAGGTTAAAGATTCTTTTCCACCTGGAGGGCAGACGTTGGACTGCTATTTCTTTAAAGAAGGAGAGGCGAGAACACACGAGGTGCAGCTAGGTGTGTATGGTGCCGGGACTGACGTCGATACCCTGAATCGATCGGTATTGTCATTTCAAGCGCCGTTGCTGGCGCTGGCTCCATGGGAATGGTATACCGGCAGCGGTGCGTTGGGGGACCTTGCTCCGCGTTCTGAGACGTATCCAGTGTATGAGCAAGCCGCCGATGAATCACTTGCGATCTATCTAGAGCGTAGGGCGTCTAAAGAGCTGTATGGAGACCGGAACTTCGGCGATGATGAATACGGTCGTGCCGGTACCTGGAACAACGGTGAATATGATTATACCCATGTTGGTATGCTTCATTTTCTAAGAGGGGCTGGAAGGGAGTGGTATGAGGAAATGACGCGTCCTTATGCTCGCCATTTCATGGACATCGACGTATGTCACGCAGGAAAAGATGCCGGCAAGATCTATGCTCATTGCGAGCGGCATAATTCGGAAGGGGCGAAGCTCGGTTCACACGCATGGCTCCGGGGAGTGATGGAATATTACTGCTTCTCTGGGGATCGGCGGGCGAAGGAAGTAGCTGTCATGGTTGCGGATGTGTGGAGTGCTTCCATCCTTAGAGGCGAAGGCTTTGAAGGAACGGAAAGAGGCGTCACTTGGCCGGTCATTTCCATGCTTGGAATGTATCAGGTCATCCCGGAACCGAAGTATTTGCAGGCTGCGGAGGTGCTCATTCGTAAAGTGATTGAATGCCATGATCCCGCCGAGGGCGATTTCAAAGGGACGATGGCCAGACCGACGACGAAGAATAATTGGGGAACATTCGTCATCGGTTCTCCGGTATTGGAATCGTTAATTATGTATGCAGAGATGACAGGGGATGCAGCAGCAAGAGAGACGATCGTAAGAGCAGCGAAGCGTTTAGCTCGATTGAATTGGCTTGAGGAGATCGGGGAGTGGGAATATACGCATTCGATGCTGGAGGGTCATGAGCGAGCACACAATCCGAAAACGAATAAAATGGTTGTCCCCGCCGTCTTATACGCTTATTTGTATTCGGGTGACGAGGAGCTGCTGCAAAAATCGATGACCGCCTTCCGCCATAGTGAGGGTATCTCGTCGAAGAATGGCAAGGATTTGGGTCAGTCGTACTGCTTTGGTGTCAGAATCCCCGCTTTGCTGGATCGATGTATCCATTTGGCTGAGCCGGAAACAGCAAGTACGTAAGGGGGGAAGGATGATCTGCAAGAGGAATACCAGGAGTCTGTTCCGTGCGGCTGATGAGAACATAAAAGGCAAAATTCAAGCAGTATTCGCACAAGAATGACAGTAGAACTGAGCTTTATTTGTTGATTAGAATGAACATATCAGCAGAAGATGACATTCGGCAGCATCGTCTATGTCACATGTGGAAGCGTTTTCCGAGGTTGTCCGCAGCTTATGAGGAAGGAGGCTTAACGGTTAAGCAAGGTCTTGATTCAAGCGTAGAATTTAACACTTAGAAGGAGGAATGTTCCTTGAAGAAGTGGTCTGTTCTAGTTCTAGCTGCAGTGCTGATCGTCTCCACATGTTTAGGAGTGGTCGGCCCATCATCAAGCTTTGCAGAAGATGTGTCCCCAGTGACACCCGCATTTCCTGGTGCTGAAGGCGGAGGCATGTACACCACAGGAGGGCGCGGCGGAGAAGTATACGAAGTCACGACGCTTGCCGATTCTGGCCCCGGATCTCTCCGGGATGCCGTGAGCGGCAGTAACCGTACGATCGTGTTCAAGGTAGGCGGAGTGATTGAGCTGCAATCCCCGCTGAAGATCACCGGATCGAATTTGACCATCGCCGGACAGACGGCACCTGGTGACGGGATTACCGTTGTCGGTTATCCGACGTCGATCGATGCAGACAATCTAATCATCCGCTATATGCGCTTTCGGCTGGGTGATCAAAACATCGTGGAGGCCGATGCATTCGGGGGACGTTACCACAAAGACATCATCATTGATCACTCTTCCTTCAGCTGGTCAGTGGATGAAGTAATGAGCATTTATGGGAACGAAAATGTCACGGTGCAATGGTCGATCATTTCCGAGGCGATGCATCTCAGCAAGCATGTCAAGGGCAAGCACGGGTACGGCGGCATCTGGGGCGGAAAGAATACGTCCTTCCATCATAATCTGATTGCTCACAATTCAAGCCGGAATCCGGCGTTTGACAGCACAGCAGGCAATCGCCACGATTTCCGCAACAATGTGATCTACAATTGGGGATATTTCTCCGCCTATGGCGGGAAAGAAGCCGAAACGAATCTGATAGGCAACTACTATAAACCAGGACCGGAAACGGAAGCGATTCGCTTCATGAATGCCGAGACGGGCGGCAGCTATTACATTGACGGCAACGTCATGGAAGGCTATCCGAGCTTAACGGACAACAATTGGTCCAGCGTACATACGTATCCGGATTATGTGAAGTTGTCTTCACCGGTGGCATTTGAGCATGAGATCACAACGGAATCGGCAGACGCGGCCTATGCAGCCGTGCTGGAAAGTGCAGGAGCAGTTCTGCCGAAACGGGATGCGATCGATGCTAGAATCATTAACGATGTGAGGAATGGAACGGGCATTCATATCAATTCGCAGGATGAGGTCGGCGGATATCCAGTGAACGAGCCGGTTATGTCGACAATCGCTGATGACGATCATGACGGGATGCCGAACGATTGGGAATTGGCGCAGGGCTTGAATCCCAATGATCCGGAAGACCGCAATCTCACGAATGCAGAGGGATACACTCAGCTGGAGCTGTACCTAAACTCCATTGTAGGGAGCGGGTCGCAGAACCCGAATGTGGCGATTACGGCCCCTGCGCATAACACGATCGTGGAAGCGGGAACAGAGGTGACGATTGAGGCGGCCGCATCCGATTCGGACGGAACGGTCTCAAAGGTCGAGTTTTATGCGAACGGACAGAAGCTGGGTGAGGATGATGCGGCTCCTTTCCAACTGGCCTGGGGTGATATCCCAGACGGTACTCACTTCATCGTGGTGAAGGCTGTAGATGATTCGGGCACACAGACGCAGTCCAACAGCGTAGTCCTCCATGCCAATACTACCGGTGACATCAGCCCTTGGACATCTGGAGATATCGGCATAGTGAGGATTCCTGGACATACGCAGCTAGGTGATTCTTCTGAGGAAGTCACGGTGAAGTCGGCGGGGAACATAGGCGGCCGCAGCGATCAATTTCATTTTGCTTATCAAGCTTTAACAGGCAATGGGGAAGTCACTGCCCGGATAGATCATGTGACGGGGACGGACGGTGAGGCAGAAGCCGGCGTGATGGTGAGAGACAGTTTGGAACCGGACTCAGCCATGGCCGCATTCATGGTCAGCTACAAGAAGAATGGTCAGAAGAGCGTATTTATCAAAAGAACGAGTTCGGGTACGAATGCAGCAGAGGTGGAGCCGGAGGAGTTCGCTCAAACTCCGGTATGGCTGAAGCTTGTTCGCAGCGGAGATGAGCTTACCGCTCTAACTTCGAAGGACGGTTCCGCATGGAAAGTGATGCACCGCGAACAGATCGCGATGGGAGAGACGGTGTATTTTGGATTGGCCGCAGACGCCTCCAAAGCGAATGACCAAATTGAGAGGTACAACACGTCGTATTTTTCAGCTGCTTCGGTAAAGTCATTCGCGCATGGCGCGCCGCTTACGCCTTCCGGTGTTTCGGCTGATCCCGGCGATCGCCAAATTACACTCACGTGGGATCGTGTGGATACGGCGGACAGCTACCACGTGAAGCGGAGTGTTATACCAGGCGGTCCGTATGAGACGGCGGCTGCCGAAGTGGCAGGCACGTCATATACCGATACGAATTTAACGGCGCATCAGACTTATTATTATGTGGTGGCAGCAGTTAATGAGCAGGGCGAGAGCCTTCCCTCGGCGGAGGTTTCTGCAGTCCCGACAGGAAAGCAGCAGACGATCGTTTTGGTGGACGATACGTTCGAGGACGCTGCTCTGGATGAGCTGCCGACAGGCTACGAGAGTGTGCTTGAGGATGGCAACCATAAGGTAGCTGCCACAGCCGTGCCCGAGAGCTCTGCGGGCAACGATTCCGAGCGCGCGCTTATTGTGTATGACACGGCACCGGGAAATACGCAGTCTATACGTAAGTTTGCGCCGCAATTCGGCAGTTTTGTAGTCGAAGCGGACGTGATGGCAGAGCGCTGGCCCGGCACGTCAGCTGTACTCCAATTGAAGGATGCCGGAGGAAGTAAACGCGCTCTGTCGATTGAGCTTCAGAAGCCGACGCTGCCTTCCCCCGATTCGAATTATACGCTTGTGGTGAGAGACAGCTACGGTTCCACGAAGCTGATCGATCCTCCGCCGGTGAATGAATGGCTGAACATAAAGGTAGTGGCCAATGTCACGCTTTCGACAGCGGACATTTATATCAATCAAGTGCTGGCAGCGGACGACGTTCCGATGCAAACGGATATGAGCACCCACGGAATTGGTCAAATCTTCGCATCGATGCCAGGTACTGGAAGCGGTACGATGTGGTACGACAACATCAAGGTGTATGTTGAACCTGTCGAGTCGCCAAAGGGGCTTATAGCAACGCCGGGCAACGGTAAAGTGAAGCTGGATTGGAATGCAGCGGCAGGAGCGGATGCTTACAATGTATACCGTGCTATGGAAGATGGAGGACCCTATACCGCAGTGGCCGAAGACATCACAGAGCTTACGTTCATAGACGATACGGTATGGAATGAAACGACTTACTACTATGTGGTGACCGCAGTGGGTCCAACAGGAGAAAGCGGCTATTCCAATCAGGCTGCAGCGACGCCTTCCGAATCGGCGATCCGGCCACAGGCGCCCTCAGGCGTTCAAGTAAAGGCTCGAAATAGTCAAGCGGAGCTGAGCTGGGACGGCGTAGAGGAGGCAAGCTCCTATACGGTCAAGCGCAGCTTAAGCCCGGAGGGACCGTTCGAGACGGTTAAAAGCGGCATTACCGAAGCCTCGTATCGTGACGGCGGACTTGAGAATGGAGTCACGTACTATTACGTGGTGTCCGGAACGAGTATTGCCGGTGAAGGGGACCGTTCCGAAATCGTGTCCGTTACACCTTATGGTACAATAGGAACGCCCGTCCTAAAGGCAGAAGGAGCGAATCGCAGCATTCATCTGCAGTGGCAGACGGTGCCGAACGCAACCGGATACAACGTGAAGAAGGCTATTACGCCGGAGGGACCTTATGCCACGGTCGCAGAAGGAATTGCTGGACTGGAATATACAGACACTCAGGTGGAGAATGGAATTCCGTATTACTACAGGGTGACAGCTGCCAATGGAGTCACGTACAGCTTAGATTCGAACATAGCTGCTGCGCGTCCAAGGGTGAAAGACGGTACACCCGCACCGCCGCAGCTGGTGAGTCTGCTGCCTGGTGATCAAAGCATGGAGCTTACATGGGAAGCCTCGAATCATGCTGACGGCTACAAGGTGAAGCGAAGTGAATCTGTAAGCGGACCCTACTCCGTCATAGCGGATACCAAAGCGACAGCCTATACGGATCAAGGTCTGACGAACGGAAAGACGTATTATTACGTCGTTACGGCTTATAACAAGCGAGGGGACAGCGGTTCGTCGCTCGTTATGCAGGATACGCCGGCAACCGTTTATACGGTCGCCAAGGACGGCAGCGGCATGTTTACATCCGTGCAGGCGGCCATTGATGCCGTTCCGGAGCAGCAAGAAGCGCAAACGATCATTAAAATCAGCGCAGGAGAATATCGCGAACATATCGTTATTCCATCTGCGAAGCCAGGCATTCGCCTCATCGGCGAAGACCGTGATGAGACCGTCTTAGTCTATCACTTAACGGCAAATATGACCGGTCCAGACGGACAGCCGCTCGGCGGGATGAAGAGCGCCAGCGTGGCCGTCTCAGCAGATCGCTTCATCGCTGAAAATTTAACGATTGCGAACGATGCGGGCGATAACGTCGGTCAGGCGATTGCGTTATATACACGAGGCGATCGGATTGAGCTTCGCCGCGTTAACCTGCTGAGCTGGCAGGATACGTTCTATGTCAGCGGCGGCAATCAATACGTCGTAGACAGCTATATTGAAGGCGACGTCGATTTCATCTATGGCGGCGCCGCGGTCTATATCGAAAACAGCGTGATCCACAGCTTAAGCGGCGGATGGGTGACTGCCTCCTCGGCTGAGAAGGATATGCCGGGCTACGTCTTCGTGAACAGCACTCTCACCGCAGAGCCTGGACTAAAGGGGAAAGTCGAATTGGGCCGTCCATGGAGGCCGTATGCGAACGTAACGTTCATTAACAGTTACTTAGGCGATCATATTGCAGCGAATGGTTGGCATAATTGGGGCAATCCGGCGAATGAGGCGACGGCAAGGTATAACGAATTTCATAGCTATGGCCCGGGGGCGAATGCTTCTGGACGGTATAATTGGTCGAAACAGCTGACCGTAGAGGAAGCGGAAGAGTATACACCCGAGTCGGTCATTGGCTGGGATCCGGTGCAAAAGCCGTTCCTTCTTGAAAATGTGAAGCCAAAGCTGCAGCTGAAGGCAGATAAAAAGATGCTTACACCGCCGAATCATAAAATGGTGCCTGTTCGCATCACGGCGACCGCGGAAGACAGTGGTTCTGGGATTGCCAAGATCGAGCTGATTTCGGTAACGAGCAATGAACCGGATAACGGACGCGGCGATGGGAATACAGTAGACGACATCCAAGGCGCGGATTACGGCACGAATGATACGGAGATATTACTGCGAGCCGAACGTTCTGGCCGCGGAAAAGACAGAATCTACACGATTACGTATCGTGCAACGGATCATGCGGGCAATGAGACGACGTCGTCTATCGAAGTTCGCGTGCCGCACGGTAGAGGAAAATAGGCTTGTCTACAGCAGACGCATGTGCAGCATGCGTCTGCTGTAGCTCCGTACATACGCAGGTGTCATCCATACATCGAAGACAGATGGAATATATAAGAACAACACATATTGGAGGAAGTTTTACCATGACAACGGTACCGTCACAGTGGAAATATCATTTCGGCAAAACACCCAAAGAAGGCTATATCTCCGTTAGGCTTAACGATCAGGGCGGCGTGCCTTTATTCGATCCTGATGCAGGGTACGGCTTTGTGAAGCAAACCTGCGCTTTTCCACCGAGAGAGGTGCATATCGAACAGATTTCATGGTCGGAGAACGGTTTCGTTATCCGTGAGTCGGAGTTTTTCGTAAAGCCAGGGTGTGAAGCGGATCATTACAATCGGTTCGGCATGGTCTTCCGCATTGCGGTTCCTCCCGGCGCCTATGAAGTATATGTGCGCACCACCTCGGATGCAGCGGATACGACAGTTTCGATATCAGGGATGCAAGGCGAGCGGCTGCTTGGCGAAGGTTACTGGGATGCCGCCGGCTTAGTACCGATCCGAACCGTGGCGAAGCACAGCGGGAAGGAATGGCGCTTTACGTACGTGAACGGGCGGAACGATTTAGATATTGAGATAGAACCTATACATCAAGGGGTTCTGGTCGGCGTTGAGGAGATTATTCTTCAACAGGTACCGCCGAATCCGCGTGAAGACGGCGACAAACCGGCTATTTTCCTGCTGGGGGATTCTACCGTCAAATCTTATGTGTTCGAGGAAGCGCCGATGAGCGGCTGGGGGCAAGTGCTGGACCGCATGTTCGATCTAGATCGAGTCACGATCACGAATTATTCGATGGGCGGAAGATCGCTCAAAAATGCTTACCATGAAGGCCGCTTGAACGATATTTTGATGACCGGAAGAACGGGTGATTTCATTTTCCTGCAGTCCGGCCATAATGATGAGCGCGAGGATGAAGGTAACCGCTGGGGCAGAGGCGCTGTGGAAGCGACATACCGAACCTTGCTCCGTGATTGGTATATTCCCGCGATTCGTTCCAGAGGTATGATACCGATTCTCGTTACACCGATGTCGAGAGTGAAGGGCGATGCGCAGGAAGGACACCGGTATACGAATTCTTTTCAAAACCGAAGGTTTCCTGAAATGATGAAGCAGATCGGAGAAGAGCTGGGGGTCACCGTCATTGATCTGAATACGGAGAGTGTTAAGTATTACAACGAAATCGGTGTAGAGGCGGTAACAGCGCTGTACATGTCGATTGAAGCGGGGGAGACGCCGGGCAAGACGAACGACGGCAGCTTCGCGAACGGCCACCCATCGAACAAAATTGACGGAACGCATTTTAAGGAGGCGTTGTCGAAGCAATTCGCTAGAATCATTGTAACTAAGTTATCTGTGAAAGCATCGGAGGGGAACGAGACAGCCGCTTGCATAGCTTCATTTTTTAAAGAAGAGGTCGCATCTGCGATTCGTACGATCGATTGGTCTGAAGTATTCCCTGAAATCGCGAAGGACGTACAGACAGGCAGCCGCGCCTACTACCGAAATCAGATTGAGAAGATGATACAGCTGGGAGCGATGTACAAGGATGAACATGGCAACTTCAAACCGGAAGCCGTAATATACGTGGGTGATTTTTTGAAGGCTATATGTACAGTGATGCATTTGGATTCCATTCCCTATAATGGAGATGCGCAGCAAGAGCTCACCCGGGAGGTCATGGGTTCGATATTGTATGATGCGTACCGTGTGAAATTCTCGCAAAAACCAAAGTACATGACGGACTATAACGGAAAAACCATCACAGCGGCTGATCCGAGATATGATGCCAACTTGGATTTCGGTGCGGTACATATCCAGTATGATCCGATCGTTCCCTATGAACAGTTAACGGATACCCATCTCATTCGTCCCGAATTCGCAGAAAAGGTGAAGCAGGCTTATCAGCTGGGCTTAATCCGTGCGGAGAAGGGGATTGTGAGAGGGAAGGTGATGAACGGTACAGCACTGGAACCGAGGCAGATGGTAAGCCGAGCGAAAGCGGCGAAGGCGCTGTATTTCATGTGGGTGCTGGTGCATCCCGTCCATATCGAAAACCATCGGTTATTGGCGGCTGGTCAAAAAGCCAATCTATGATTCTATTGCTTGGGTATAAGCCCACGGCAGAGGGGAGAAAGACAATGTCTATGAATGAAGGGCCTCATGGGGAAAAGGATGTGCATTTTGATCCACAGCATACGATATGGTTTGACGATGTGCCGAAAAAAGGCTTTTGGAGACTGAATCCGAATGAGGATCGTAAATCGGTGTACATGGATGAGCACGGCCGAAGCGTAGTGCATCCTTATGGTTCGAAAGATAAGCTTCTTAACCATGCAGAGCATTACGAATATTTATGGACCCGAGGCTTGCCAATAGGCAATGGAAGATTAGGAGCTATGATCATGGGTGCGGTCGATCGAGAGGTTTTGCAAGTCAATGAAAGCTCCGTATGGACCGGAGCACCTTATGTAGACACCTCGTATCGCCCTACAAGCGGGTCGACGAAGGATGCTTGGAAAGTATACCGAGGTATGAGCAACGACGGAACACCGGCACCGATTGGATCGGATCCCGAAAGCATCTCTTACAAAGCATTGCATATCGATAATGCGGAGACAAGCGAAGCGGCGCAATATCGGTATGACCTGAAAAAGCAGGTGGAGAATCATTTCCTGGGCACGCCGATGCGGCAAGCCTCCTATCAATCGTTCGTTGAGGTCTATCTCGACTTTGGCCATGACCCGAGAGAAGTCAGCGGGTATACTCGAAGGTTGGATTTAAGTGAGGCACTAGTCGCCGTGGAGTATGACTATCAAGGGGTGCATTATAAGCGGGAAAGTCTAGCAAGCTATCCGGATCAAGCGATTGTCACACGTGTGACGGCTGACGGCAGCAGAAGGCTTCATTTCTCCGCTGAGCTGCATACGTTTCACCAAGCCGATGCCAAGTGGAGGAAGATAAGCGATCACCAGATTGCCTTAACCAGCAAGCCGGAGGGGGAGAAGAATGCCATCCTGTTCGAGGCCCGCCTGCTGATCGATGCTCCCGGCGCGCATGTCGAGGTCAGTGAAGATCAACGAACGATTCAGATCGACGGAGCGAGTGAAGCGGTTATTTACGTTGTCGGTGCGACGAACTATGTGAATTACCTAGAGCTGGATGACGATAAGCCGGCAAGAGAATGTGATAAGTCCATTATGCACTTGCAGGCAAAGAGCTTTGAACAGATGAAGGCGGACCATCTTGCAGATTATACCGCGCTGTACCACCGTACTTCTTTGAAAGTGGCCAATTCAACAGAAGCTTCCTTCGGAAATATCCCTACGGAGAAGCGTGTCCGTCCTGAAGGATTCGGCATGAGCTCGGATCAAGCAGGAGGCTCCACGTACAGTACTTGGGGAGACAACGAGCTGGCCGTGCTGGAATTCAATTTTGGCAAGTATTTAATGATTGCCGGCTCAAGACCCGGAGGTCAGCCGCTTACGCTGCAAGGGCTGTGGAATGCAACGAACAGCCCGGCTTGGTCCAGTAAATATACGATCAATATCAATACGGAAATGAATTATTGGCTGGCGCAGCTGCTCAATTTGGCGGAATGTGAGCAGCCGCTGCTGGATGCGATCCGCGATTTAGCGCAGTCCGGGCAAATTACGGCGAAAGAGCATTATGCGATCTGCGGTCATGACGCCTGGGTAATGCATCATAACTTTGATTTATGGCGGGGGACACAACCGATCGACAATGCCACTGCGGGACTTTGGCCGACCGGCGGCATTTGGCTGCTCCATCATGCGTGGCAGGCATACTTATTTACGAACAATAAGGAGCTGCTGTCCCAATTTTATCCGATTCTGAAAGGTTCCGCTCAATTTTTCAGTGAATTTCTCGTAGAGGATCCTGTAACTGGATATTTCGTAACAGCCGCTTCTGTATCTCCCGAACACGGTGACATTCAACCGGGACCCGCTATGGATACACAGCTGGTTCGGTTCCTGTTCGAGGCGGTCCTTCAGGCGGCAGGGGTGTTAGGGAAGGCGGAGGAAGATGCGGAGCTGCTTGCAAGGGTGGGGGAGCTGCTGCCGCAAGTTGCTCTTAATCTGATGGATGGTGAAGGCTTTATGCAGGAATGGGCGCGGGGAGATGTGACCTTCGATCTGCAGAAGGATCCCTCAGATGCGCCATACTATTCACTCACGGACCCGGATACGAAACAATCGGTCGGATTCAAGCCGCATACGGCAAGTCATGTCTGCGGTCACAAGCATGTCTCACACTTGTGGGAGGTTTATCCGGGAACTTCGCTAAGCCTTTATAACAACGATGAAGTACAGCAGGAAATTGTAGAAGCTTTTCGGAGAAGCATTTACGTAAGAGGTGGCAGCATCGGAACAGGCTGGGCAATGGCTTGGCGGATGAACTTGCGCGCGAGAATGGCCGACGCGGAAGGGGCAAGCGAGCTGCTGGCCAAGCTGCTGACACACCGTACATCGCCGAACCTATTTGACCAGCATCCGCCTTTTCAGATCGACGGCAACTTTGGGGCAGCCGCAGGCATTGCCGAGATGCTGCTGCAGAGCCATGACGGGGCATTGACGCTGCTGCCGGCGCTGCCGCAAGGCTGGACCTCCGGGCAATTTGCAGGCTTCAAGGCACGTGGAAATTTCGAAGTGGATGTAGAGTGGGCGGATGGCAAGCCTGTTCATGTGAGGATCGTCTCACATGACGGAGGGACGGTTAAAGTACGCCATCTACACGTCGGATCCGCCTCGGTCAGCAATGATGCGAAGGAGCAGGTCGCCGCGGCAAAGGAAGAAAACGGTTCGCTGCTGGTTTTTGACACGGAGCCTGGCAGAGCTTACACGATAACCGGCTTCAAAGCTTGTTAGTGTAGAATAACAAAAGGGCAGGTCGAGGGCATCAATCCCTGACCTGCCCTTTTTCTAAAAACTAATGATGGAGTGTTCGGATGTCTCGCCAGCCGCTCACATTGCATTGACCATATTGATTATCTCTTTCAGCTGTCACCGTGTCGTCCGTATAACGAGATATGCAATCAGCATTGATGTGCCATATTTTTCGATATAAGGTATGAAGTTATCTTTTTTTATAGCAATAGATTCTACGCTACGAGTCATTCATATCAATGGTTTCGACTCTTCAACCTAAATCACCCTATCGTTGAATTTGATTCTATGAAATGATGATTATTTATTCGTATTATTAGATTACATTGATTTCTTTATAAGAATAAATATTGGAATTTATATGGAAATTACCCTTCATTTATATTAATATATATTTTAAAGCGTTTACATTTTGATAGTAAGGCGTAAGCCTTTCTATAAATCTACTTTTCTAAGGAGGTGTATCATCCTTTTTTTCGCAGCTAGAACGCCATAAGAGAATTCAATTTGAGAGAGGATGAGGATTTATATGAAAAAGAAAGCAATCACGAAGGTACTGTTGGTTATTACGGCTTTGTTCACTGTCGTATCTACGGCGTATGCGGCCGTATGGAGTTCGTCCGAACGGTATGGGAACTGGCAGGACAACGGTTATATTGTGTACAACAATGTGTGGGGATCTGGCGCAGGCTACCAATCGATCTGGGCCAATTCTTATAGCAATTGGGGCGTATGGGCTGACCATCCGAATACAGGGGGCATTAAATCTTATCCGAACGTGACGAAGGATGTCAATGCAAGATTAAGCCAGCTATCCAGCGTGAACAGCAGCTTCAATGTGACCGTTCCGAACGGCGGCTCTTATGTGACAGCGTATGATATTTGGCTCGGCAACTATGCCTACGAAATCATGCTCTGGATGAACCATCGGGGTGAAGTTAAGCCGATTTCTTATAACTGGGATGCGTATGGCAACCCGATTCCCGTTGTTACGAATGTAAACGTTGGCGGACATACATGGGATGTGTACAGAGGCACGAATGGCTCAAATGAGGTCTTTTCCTTTGTCCGTTCGAGCAATACGAATTCCGGGAATGTGGATACGCTGTCGATCATGAATTGGATCAAAAATCGAGGCTGGTATGGAGATGAAGTTGTCGATCGTGTACAGCTGGGCTTCGAAATTACAAGCTCGAGCGGCGGCATGGACTTTAGGATGAATAACTTCTCTACAACGGTGAATTATCGATAAATGCTAGAAAAGGCACTCCGCAGGGGTGCCTTTTCGTTTGCTGTTTGATTCATTTGGAAGATACTCTACCTATCTCTTATTTCCGATTCATTTTCCGATATTGCAGCGGCGTGGTGGACGTTAATTTTTTGAAGGTTTTATTGAAGTGCGCGATATGCTCAAATCCGACCTGCTCGGAGATCATTTGGACGGATTCCTTGGTCGTCGTTAATTTTTTTTGTGCCTCACGAATACGAACAACCTGCAGGTATTCACGGAAGTGAAATCCGGTCAGCTTTTTGAACACTCTGCTCAAATAGGAAGGACTGATGTAAAATTCCCTGGATATTTGCTCCAGCGTTATCGATTGATGAAAGTTGCGGTTAATATACAGGGCAATCTCTGAAATTTTGTGATGCATCGGATGCGTAACTTTGCCAGGCAATTCTTCTCCCGCCGTCATCTCCGCTCGATTGACGAGAATGAGCAACTGGATGAGCAGGGAGCGAATGTAGGATATATAATGAGGAGGCTTCGTCTCGGCTTCATGATGCATTCTTTTTAAGAAGCGCTCAATCAGTGGCTGTTCATTTACGGTTAACCGGATGTGTCTAGAACGATCGAGTGGAAGCAGCGCGGCAATCTCGGCATCTCCTTCCTCAACAAAGCGGTGCGAGAAGCTGAGTAGAATGCGCTCAAATTCAGGTACCTCCTCGGAACTCGCGGTGGAGTGCAGGTCGTCTGGATGAATGAACATCATCTCTCCTTTTGAAACCGTATGCACATTGCCATTCATAAAATAGACCCGTTCCCCTTCCAGTAAATAATAGATTTCATAGAAGGGATGAGTATGAGGGCGGCGCATCGCGCTGAAGCCTTTGCGGTACATATGCTGGATAGAGAAATCATAGTCTCCAATGACATATTTAGGTCCGATCCGATCTGTCATTTTTTCTCCTTTCTTGCCCATGAGGACAAAAAAAGCAAATTTGATCGTGAAATAAACAAGTTAACATGAAGAACTTCATATTATTTATTATATACAATAAATATGTCGTGATCACAAGCTCGTTCTTTCAACGGTGAAGAGAAGGCTTGAGTGGTGCTTTATATGGAAGAAGCGGGCTGCTTACTTGCGGCTACTACGGTGAAGAGGTGTAAAGAATGAAACAAGAAACGCATGAATCCAAGCAATATCTAGGGATGGATATGCCGGAGGTCCAATTACCGAGCATCCCCGATCGATCAGTCAATATACAAGATTTCGGAGCGGTCGGAGACGGATTTCATAATAATACGAAAGCGATTGAAGACGCAATTTCCCATCTTTCTTCTCTAGGAGGCGGGAGGGTCATCATTCCAGCTGGAGTGTGGCTGACTGGTCCCATCGTGTTTCAAAATGCGATCGAGCTGTATACAGAACAAGGAGCTCTCGTGCTGTTCAGCAAAAATTTCGACGACTATCCGCTCATCATGTCTCACTATGAAGGACGAAGAACCGTAAGGTGCAGATCGCCGCTTGATGCAGAAGGGGTGGAACATATCGCGATTACTGGACATGGGATTTTTGATGGAGGCGGGGATGCGTGGCGGCACGTCAAGAAGGACAAATTGACCGAACGCGCGTGGCAGAACCTCGTTGCGTCCGGCGGCGTTGTGGACGAGAGGGGAAGAATCTGGTATCCGACGGAGGCTTCATTAAACGGCCAAAAGCTCGTTGAACAATTGCATCGGGAAGGAATCACGGACATCGAGGCATACAAACCTGCGCGGGATTTTCTGAGACCTTGTCTGCTGAGCTTCAGATATTGCAAAAGGATTTTACTGGAGGGACCTACATTCCAGAATTCCCCGTCATGGTGTCTCCATCCTTGGGCTTGTGAACATATCACGATTCGTAATGTGAACGTACGAAATCCTTGGTACGCTCAAAACGGGGACGGTCTCGATCTCGATTCGTGCCAGTATGCGGTCGTTGAGAATAGTACGTTCGATGTTGGGGATGACGCGATCTGTTTGAAGTCTGGCAAAAACAAAGAAGGACGTGATTTCGGCCGTCCTAGCGAGTTTATCTCGGTACGGAATTGCGTTGTTTATCACGGTCATGGCGGTATTGTTGTCGGCAGTGAAATGTCAGGCGGGGTTCGTAACGTCCATGTTGAGAATTGTACATTTCTTGGCACGGACATTGGCATTCGTTTTAAAAGCTGCCGCGGGAGAGGCGGTGTCGTAGAGAATATTGCGATTAAAAAGATACGTATGAGTGAAATTGCAGGAGATGCGATTTCATTCAATTTATATTACGAGGGACGTTCGGGTTCAGGAGAATACGGGGAAGAGAAAGCCGAAGCTGTGACGGAGGAAACTCCCATCTTCCGCAACATTTATATCGATGACGTGATTTGCAAAGGTGCGAAGAAGGCGCTGCTGATCAACGGACTTCCTGAAATGCCGATCGAAAATTTAACGCTGCAGCATGTTTCCATTGAGAGTGAAGAAGGAATCGTATGCCGCAATGCGAATACATTAGATTTATCGGATGTGTATGTTTCATCCAAGACGGGTCCTGCAGCCGTATTTCATCAGTGTGAAGCCGCCAATTTGCGCCAGATGAAGCTTTTTGCTGAACAAGTGGAGAACCAGGTGATTCACGTATCTGGAGATCGTACAAGTCGGATCGAGTGTTCAGAACTGTCTCCAGATATTAAGCTCATCGTCAGCAAAGAGGTGCAGGAAGACGTTATTGTGAAAGCGTAATCAGTATGCTGTACAACTTCAACTTATTCGATAGGAGAGTGTAGACTTTCTATGGCAGCGAAACAAGAACCTATCCTGTGGTTTCGTCAGGCGGCAAAGGCTTGGGAAGAAGCGTTTCCGATCGGAAACGGTAAATTAGGAGCAATGGTGTTTGGAGATCCTGCCCGGGAAAGGATCGCGCTCAACGAGGACAGTGTTTGGTACGGCGGTCCGCGGGACCGCAACAATCCAGATGCATTGTCTCATCTGCAGGTGATAAGAACAGCGATTACCGAGGGGAAATTAGATGAGGCGCATGAATTAGCGGTGCTTGCGTTATCTGGTATTCCTGAGACGCAGCGGCATTATATGCCATTGGGTGACCTAAAGATTGATTTTGCGGCAACAGGGGAAGCAAGTGAATATGTCAGGGCACTGAATGTATTGGATGGGATTGCAACCATTCGCTATGTCCAAAATGGAATTCGCTACGAGCGGGAGGCGTTCGCCAGTTTCCCCGATTCTGTCATCGCGTTGAGGCTTACGGCGGATCAACCAGGCTCGATCTCTTTTAAAGCGCGGCTCACTAGAGGGCGCAATCGGTATTTGGAGGATGTGCTGAAGGTTGACTCGTCTACACTCTTGATGAGAGGTACATGCGGCGGAGCAGGGGGATCGGATTTCCGCGCAGGGCTTAAGGCAATTTCTCAAGGAGGCAAGGTTCGCACCATAGGGGAGCATCTGATCGTAGAACAAGCGGATAGCGTCCTTCTGCTGCTGGCAGCAGCTACAACGTTCAGGCATGAAGATCCGGATGAACAGGTGCTGCGTACGTTGGAGAACGCTGGCAAGTTATCTTTTGAGACGCTTCGAGAGCGTCACGTGCAAGACTTCATGACGCTTTCCGAACGTGTCTCGATGCAGCTGGATGTCTCTGAATTGCAGGATCATTTGCCAACGGATGAGCGTCTAAAACGAGTTCAAGAGGGTGCAGACGATCCGTCCTTGGCCGCCCTGTATTTCCAGTTCGGGCGATATTTACTTCAATCCTGCAGTAGACCGGGTTCGCTGCCTGCGAATCTTCAAGGAATATGGAACGAGCTCATGCTGCCGCCATGGGACAGCAAGTATACGATTAACATCAATTTGCAGATGAATTATTGGCCTGCCGAAAGCTGTAATTTACCAGAATGCCATGAGCCTCTCTTCGATCTGCTGGAGCGGATGCGAGAAACGGGCAGGGTGACCGCGCAGAAAATGTATGGCTGCCGAGGCTTTGTTGCACATCACAATACAGACATTTGGGCGGATACGGCTCCCCAAGATTTGTATTTGCCGGCGACGTATTGGCCGATGGGAGCGGCTTGGCTGAGTTTGCATCTTTGGGAACACTACGCTTTCCAGCCAGATGAGCAGTTTTTGCGGAGAGCCTATCCCGTCATGAAGGAGGCGACCGAATTCTTTCTAGATTTTCTAATCGAAGCGAAGGACGGCCGCCTCGTTACGAATCCTTCTGTATCACCGGAAAATACATATATACTGCCGAATGGACAATCCGGTACGTTGTGCATGGGGCCATCGATGGACAGTCAAATACTGTATGAGTTGTTCACTGCTTGCGCAAATGCCGCGGAGCTGCTCCATGCTGACGACGAATTCCGTGATGAGGTGCTTCAAGTAAGAAGCCGTCTACCAAAGCCGTCGATTGGCAAGCACGGGCAGCTGATGGAGTGGATGGAGGATTACGAGGAGAAGGAGCCCGGACATCGCCACATCTCGCATTTGTTCGCGCTCCATCCGGGAAACCGCATCACCACGAAGGAGACACCGGAATTGGCTGAAGCGGCACGCGTGACGCTTCAGCGCAGGCTGGCGAACGGCGGTGGTCATACGGGCTGGAGCAGAGCGTGGATTATTAACTTCTGGGCCAGGTTGGAGGACGGTGAGAAGGCGTACGACAACATCGTCCAGCTACTAGCGAAGTCTACGCTCCCGAATTTATTTGATAATCATCCGCCATTTCAGATTGACGGCAACTTCGGAGCGACGGCAGCGATCGCCGAAATGCTGGTACAAAGTCATGCCGGTGAAATTCAGCTGCTGCCAGCCCTTCCTTCTTCTTGGCCGACAGGTCGGATTAGAGGCTTGCGGGCAAGAGGAGGATACGAGGTTGGTATCGAGTGGGCGGACGGTGAGCTTACGGAAGCAGCCATTTATGCGAGTATAAGCGGAGCTTGCAGCATTCGTGCGAACCATCCGATTGCCGTATATCATAGCGGAGTTGAAATCGCTAGATCTCTTGCGGATCATGCAGCGCAGTGGCATGCGGAATCCGGCAATACGTATATCGTACGCAGAGTAGACTAGTATTGATTTTCGGCAAGGCCTTATCATAGTTATTGAATAGCCGTCTAGCGATAAGCTGTATGCTGGGCGGCTTTCGTGTGTATTCGTATGTTCCCGATAAAAAAAGTCCAGCATCTGCTAGACTAGGGAAAATATAATGTAATATTGTTACGGGGAGATAGTTCGCAGCTGTCTCCTTTTACTATTTTTAGCATATCACTGCGTGATTATGCCTTCAAGTGATGTGGGGTCAGTTTTGTATATGGTAAACATTCACTTAAGATTCGCTGCGAAGCTGACTGCCTCACAGTCCTGCAAATAGCAACGAAATTGAACTAAAAAACAACTTGACATGGGGTCGTATAGACGCTTCCCATCGTATGTTTAATTGAAGCGGCATATTTTCCAGTATTGAGGCGTACATCACAACTCCAATATCCTCAATATTGTGATACCATAGATGTGTTGCTACGTATACAATACAACATGTATGAAGTTAACGATAGAGAAGGAGAGAGCGTGCATTCATGGAGTTGATATTGGATTCGATCGTTAAAAATTTCGGGGACAAAAAAGTGCTGCATGGCGTCGATTATCGGTTTGAAAAAGGAAAAATATATGGTTTGCTTGGTCGGAACGGAGCAGGGAAAACGACGCTGTTCAATTGTTTAAGCGGGGAAACGAAGACGGATGGAGGCCAAGCGCAGTTGTCCGAGCAGGGGGAGGCTCGGGAGCTTCGTGAGGAAGATGTCGGATATGTCTACTCGCTGCCGATCCTGCCTGAGTTTCTTACGGGCTACGAATTTATTAAATTCTTTCTCGATATTAACCGGGACAAGCTTCAGTTGGAACAAGATATCGATACATATTTCGAAACGATGCGCATTTCGAAGGAGGACCGGCATCGCCTCATAAAAAATTACTCTCACGGCATGAAAAATAAAATACAGATGCTGCTGTTCATGATCACGAAGCCGCCGGTGATCCTTCTGGACGAACCGCTGACCTCGTTCGATGTCATCGTGGCACTGGAAATGAAAAACTTGCTGCGTGAGATGAAAAAGGATCATATATTGATCTTCTCAACACATATTTTACAGCTTGCTTCGGATCTTTGCGACGAGCTGGTCATTCTCAACAATGGACGTCTCTCCGCTGTACAGACAGAGCTGCTGACGAGCCCCGGATTTGAACAGAGCATTATTGAACTCCTCCAGGACGATGCTGGAGAAGGGGGATCCGCGCTTGATTAACACGCTATTGTTGATTTTGAAATTTCACGTGTCATCGTTCGCAAACCGTTTTATTTATTTTTTGCAGAAGCTTCCGCTTCTCGGCAGGCTGATCGGAGATCACAGTTACTCGAGACTTGGATGGAAAAGGGCGGGAGCAGTTATCGCATCCATCCTGATGATCCTGTGGGGATTCTTAAGTCACCTATTGTATATCGGACTCGTTATTTATTTGCCGATCATTCTGCTAGGCGATCCGTTAACGATGGACCGGAAGCTGGACCTGTTCTGGCATATTTTGTTCATTCTTAGCTTTGTGGTAGCCGGCGTATCATCTACTAGAATGCTTGAACCGAAGCGTGGCAAATATATCATCGTGAAGCTGATGCGTCTACCGGCTACACGCTACATGAAAGCGACACTCGGATATCGGTACACTGCTTTTTTTATTCAGATGATTCCGGCTTTGCTATGGTTTTCCTCAAGGCTTGGGGCCTCGTGGATCGATGGAATACTGGCGGCCGCTATGATCGTTTTATGGCGCGTTTTTTGCGAATATGCACATCTGCGGCTGTTTAGGCGAACCGGTACGGTACTTATTACGAAGTATGCTCTCGTCTGGACCGTTATTTTTGCCGGTTACGCTGCGGCTTTCGCACCTCTGTTTGTCGATCTTCCCTTGTATGGCGGGGCTGTAATGTTCAGCCTTCCATTTATGCTTATATGCCTGTTATTAGGCGTGAGCTTCGGCATCGTGCTTATGCGCCGTACAGATTATACGGATGTGGTCGATGCGGCGACGAGACGTGATGATCCGTTGCTCGATTTGAATAGAATGATGTCGGAAGCGAGAAGCACCGCGGTACAGGCGAAAGACAGCGATTATGATGAACCGGAGCTGGCGGATGCGAAAACCGCACATGAAAACAAAGCAGGGTATTCGTACATCAACGCGATATTTTTCGCAAGACATCGCAGTTTAATCCGTCAGCCATTTTACAAACGTCTGGCGATTACAGCAGGTCTAGGTGCAGTGCTTGTAACTTTAGGACTTCTGTTTCCGGGAAGGGCCGAGACGATTGCGGCTAGAGCAGGAGCGTTGCTGCCGATGCTGATTATCGTGATGGCTTTTCTGACGGTTGGAGAAAACATTTGCAAAGCATTGTTTTATCATTGTGATCTGAAGCTGCTTAGGTATCATTTCTATCGGAGAGACGCGGTCAAGCATTATAGAATTCGACTCGGCAAAATATTAACGATAAATGTGACCATTGGCATCCTTTTAGCCTTGATGCTTACGCTGGCATTGTACGCTGCCGGAGGATTTGAACTGGAGACGGTTCTGCTTATTTGGGTCTGTGTCCTAGCTCTGTCTGTATTTTTCTCGGTGCATAATTTGATGCTGTACTATATATTCCAGCCGTACACATCTGACTTGAATACGAAAAACCCATTCTTCTATCTGTTTGGCTGGGTAGTGTCCGGTTTGTTCGTTGTCGCGGTCAATGTAAAGCCGAATCCAATCGTCTTCACCGCCATTGCGGCGGTGGTCTCGCTGGTTTACTTCCTCGTGTCCTTTGCGCTTGTACGCAGGTTCGCGCCGCGCAATTTTAAAATCAAATAACAATCATTTAGAGCCTGCTCCCGAAAATATACACGCGCGGGGCAGGCTCTATTCATGAAAATGACATGGATTCGGGATCTAATACACCGCTGTCTGCTACAGATTTCACCGCTTGGCGGAGACTCTCGTTATCCTGCACAAGCGCTAATCGCACATACCCTTCGCCAGAAGGTCCAAAAGCATTTCCAGGTGTGACGATGACGCCTGCGCGGCTGATAAGATCCATCGCAAACTGCTCGGAGCTGACATAATGAGCGGGAATGCGGGTCCAAATAAACATCGTGGCTTCAGGCTTTGCAATATGCCAGCCTAACTCGCTGAATCCCTCGCACAGAATGTCTCTGCGTTCTTTGTAGATGGTTCTGACTCGTTCGACCTCGGACTGATCTCCGGTAATAGCAGCAATGGCTGCTCGCTGGATCGGCAGGAACATACCATAATCCATATTCGATTTTAATTTTTTGAGCATCGATACGACGGCCGGATTGCCGACGCAGAAGCCGATCCGGGCACCAGCCAGTCCATAGGTCTTGGATAAGGAATTGAATTCGACGCCGACATCCAACGCACCGGGATAAGCTAGAAAGCTTCCACACGACTTACCGTTAAAAACAAGTTCATTGTAGGCATTATCGTGGAGAACGATAATATCGTATTTCTTGGCGAATGCAATCAAATCAAGATAAAACTGTTCGGGTGCGATCGCGGCTGTCGGATTGTTCGGATAAGAGACAATCATAAACTTCGCTCTTCGCGCGATTTCCTCCGGGATGTCCTGCAGCTGGATCACATAGTCATGCTCTTCCTTTTGCGGCATGTAATAGATCTCAGCTCCTGCCAGCAAGGGGCCGTCTGCGAACACGGGATAGCAGGGATCGGGGACGAGCACCACATCTCCTTCATCTACGATGGCTAACGATATATGGGCGAGGCCTTCCTGGGAACCCAGCAAGGAACAGATTTGGGCCCACGGATCCAGTTCGACTTGATATCGCTGTCTATACCACGTGCTGACAGCCTCCAGCAGCTCGTTTTGGTCGTTGATGGCATATATGTAATTCCGGGTATCTGCCGCAGCATCCAGCAGCGCCGCTATGATATGTGGTGCTGGAGGAATGTTAGGCGTTCCCACGCTTAGATCAATGACGGGCTTGCCGTTTTCTAGCCGCTGCCGCTTGATCTCCAGCAAGCGGGAAAAGATACCTTCTTGGAAATGGTTCATGCGTTTCGCAAATTTCATGTCATGGAAGCCTCCAGTCCTTGTTAGTGCAGTTATCTATCTCTCTATCATAGACGGACTTGGAGCAGATGAGAAGAGTAACGGGGCTTCTTCATACGATTAATTTCCCCCGCCAAAAACGATGACATAACCATCTAAATCTTTGACTGCGAATTCCTTCCACTTCGTATTGCCCATATCCTCTATTTGTGGAGGGTATGCGATCACGGCGCCCTTCGAAACGAATTCCTCATACAACGATTGTACGCCGTCGTAATCCGAATAAGCGTAAGTATCCCAACTCGTTGGCGGTCCCGGCCAGTCTTGCGAGTAACGTTCTGCCGCAGGCATTTGGTTCGGACGTACATCATCAGGCTTTTGCGCTTGTTGGAGCAAGAAACCTACACCGTCACGTTCAGCATGGCCCCAGTCATCAACCGTAAAGCCTAATACTTCTTGATAATAGGTCTTTGCTTCGGAGAGGTTCGAGACTAATCTCACCTGCAGCGCATTTTTAATTCGTGCTTTGACTTTGCCGACAAATTCCTCACCCAGTTTAATATGCTGAACACTTTCTTCGACCAATTCAATCAGCTCCTGTTTTAATAGAGTCTTGGCTCTTCTAATTCGAGTCTCGGTAGTCCGTAATGGAACATCAAGTAAGAGACTGATTTCTTTCGCTTTATACCCCCCAATATAATACATCAGTGTCGGGGTTCGATATTTCTCATCCAGCACATCAAAAGCTCTCCATACCTCTTGAATATCGAATTGGAGCTTCATCCGATCATCTAGTGTGACTGCATCGGGAATAAATTCTGCCTCTTGGAGAGGTTGTTCGTGCAGTTTCTTTTTACGGAAATGGTCTTTACATAGATTTCTTGTGATATGGATTAACCAAGCGCCAAATTTACTCGTATCCGCAAGCTGATCTAATTTATACCAAGCTTTGACAAAGGCTTCCTGCGCAATGTCTTGTGCTAAATGGAAGTCGTTCACTTCACTGAAAGCAATCCCGTATATGACGTTTGAATAGGCTCGAACCAATTTGGTGAAAGCGCCTTGATCTCCGTAAGAAGATTTTCGAACAAGCTCCGTTTCGTTAAAATCCGTCACGTTCTCACCTCCTATAAATAAAGACGGATAAATCGATGGAAAACATTCAAAGATCATAAAAAGATTTAATCACCATGAGCATCTGAAAGCATTTTACTCCGTGATTCCTCTATTATGTAACCCAACTCTTGTTTGCAAGTTGATAGACGAATAGCCCAGATACTTTTGCATAGCGATTTGTTGAGCTTTGTTCGTTTGTATTGCAGGCGGCGTATCGACTTCTTGAATAATTCCCGTCTTTCCTCTACGTTTCCTTTTTCTAGGCAGTTTTTTTATATTTGACGGTCATTTTACAATAGGATGATACTGCGATAATAAAACTGACTCATTATTAAGATTGTGGACTTGCAAGTAAGGCGCTGATTCCACTTCACCATCTAGTGACTCTATAGAATCACTAGTCTTGACACCTCACGATAAAGGAGCAGGAACCACATTGCGACTATTGCACAAGATTGGCGGCCACCCTATTATAGCCGCCGTTCGCCGAATGGAAGACTTGGATGATGCGCTGCAAAGTAAGGCCGGTAACCTGTTCTTCATGGGAGGAACTGTGAAGGAAATTGTGGACAGCGTCCAGTTGACCAAACAGGCCGGCAAAGGGGCGTTCGTTCACATCGATTTGATTCGCGGATTGTCCAACACCGATCGGGAGAGTGTGGAATGGATCGCTGAATTTGCGGGAGCAGACGGCATCGTCACTCCGAAGGCGCACCTGATTAAGGAAGCCAAGCGTTATGGGTTGTATGCGATTCTCCATCTGTTCCTGATCGATTCGGGGGCGCTGGAGAACGGGTTGAAGCTGGCCCGCCAGTTGGAACCTGACGGCATTGAATTGATGCCCGGCGTTATCGACAAAACGACCCGAACTTTCGCATCGGAGCTGGAGACGACTCCGGTTATTGCCAGCGGTTTAATCCAGTCGGTGGCCGAAGCATCCGCCGCAATGACTGCCGGAGCGACTTCACTGTCGGTTAGTAACAAGGAAGCCCAAGGTTACAAGGTCGGTTTCATTACGAACAACTCGCGGGAGAATGCCGAGGAAATTCGCAGCAGGTTGACAGAGATGGGTCTTCGTCTTGGAGATGAACTAATCGTGAGCGCCACGGAGGCGGTCGCCGACTACTTGAGGGATGTCTATGGTCGGGTCGCGGTGAAGGCTGCGGGGAGCGCGAGCCTGAACACGGCGCTGGCGGACGCCGGACACCGCGTGCTGGACTGGACGGATTCCGATCCCGCCGACGTCATCGTCGTCGGCCGGGACACGGAGTTCGACTACTGCAAGTTGGATCAAATTGTGAACGAGTTCGTCCGAGGCGCGCGTCTCATCAGCACGAATCCGGATTACTCGCATCCGGGAGAAGAAGGGCGTCTCGTTCCCGAGACCGGTTCCCTGCTGGCTGCTGTCGAGTCGATTACGGGCGGCCCGATCGTAAGCATCGGTAAGCCGCACGTCTGGCTGTATGAGGTGGCGATGCGCCACTACGGTGTCGCTCCGGCCGAGTGCGTGATGATCGGCGATAATCTGGCTACCGACATCACCGGAGCCGAACAGACCGGAATGAAGACGGTCTGGATCAGCCACTCGCTCCAGCACGGGTTCGATGAACGCTACGTTGTGCCGACGGTAACGGTTGGCACGTTGGCTGAGCTTTATGAACTGTTGTCTGCGGAAGCGGCCGGACAAGAATGAATCATCGCCGGGAGAATGCTCGGCACAAGCTAGACTCCTATGTTCAGTGACCAATTATTATGCAATGATGTTCTAATTCAAGGAATGGATGGTTGTCCTAACACTGGATGGTATTGTTACAGATAGATTGCATTTTGTCACTTTGTTCTGCAAATTAAATAGCGAACAAAGCCTCTCACCTGCGTGCGGAGCAAAAAACGAAATCGGTCTGCCTATTTTAGGATATATCCTGCTGCATAGATGGAGAAAAGAGACAGCGTGTCTGTCTCTTTTTCTGTATCCTGCCACTGTCCCTAATCTGCATCCGGAACTGCTATTTGAATTTTATTCCCCGTCAGTTGCAACGGGATTCCCCGCATAACTAATCCAATCGCTCCAGCTGCTTATCCCCCCACGACCCCCCATACTTAAATAGTTCCAACGCCAAAAAGTAGGGGTTCCGATCAGCGCGGCGGGAATGTCTCGGAGGACATACTAATGCCAATGCGAAACGACCTCCCTTGGCTACGCTTGGGAGCAATTAGGGAGCAAGAGGCTCGCGGACGACGGGGCTGACGAAACAGTGTGGTTCGAGCCAAGGTCAAGTATCCACTTGTGGCTGATTCAAGCCGAACGGAACGCCAACAAAAGGCCAAGTGAAGCAAGGTAGTACCACAAAGGGTGGATGGGCTGGGATGCTATTGTTTGCAGCTTGTCGGCGATTGTTTGCAAGCCATCAAAACTGAACAATTGTACCCGTTAGCTCAATAGTTTTATGTTTTAATTAGAGTCGCTGCTTATAGTTGTGAGGCTTGCCGAACACCTAATGCAGTGACGTCCCGACGGGCTTAGGGGACTGTCAAATATTTTGTGTAAACTCTATTAATCAATGATATAAGGGGTGACGCGCTCCTCGAAATGAATGGATAGTTGGAGGATGATTTGCCCCCAGCCTTGAATACGCCCCGTCCATTTCTT